>CBDUBB010000095.1:0-7932 GCA_965365265.1 uncultured Flavobacteriaceae bacterium | reverse complement strand
GATGATGGTAAGGTGCTTACCAACGGAGGACGCGTACTTTCGGTAACGGCTTTTGGTTCGGATTTCCAGGAAGCCCTGCACAACTCTTATGAAAATGTCTCCAGAATCCGGTTTACAGATTCATATTACCGGAAAGATCTGGGATTTGACCTTTAAAAAAGAGCTCCAGGCCGGTAAGGTAGTCGGGGATGAGGGATTAAAGGTAGGAGTGGGCCGTAATACTGTGATCCTCTTCCCCTCGTTGCTCGAACAAGCGTAGCTGGCCCAGCCAGTAGAACATGGCGATAACCCCGGCGATCATAAACAGCCAGTTGATCGTGTTGGAAGTCCACCAATTTTCCATTTCCCTCAGAAAATCAAAAGGGGCGAAAAGCCCGTTTACAAATAAATTTTCTATCCCTTCAAAAAAAGCTCTCATAGTGGCTATATTTACCCTGCAAACATACGAAAACCAGTGATTATTTCAAGTCTTTTCGGAAAAACGAGACCTGTAAATTACGTTATGTTGCTGTCTTTGGTGTTTGTGTTTTTTGCCCTTGCGCATCTGGGTTTTGCCAGGATGACCTTTGACCGCGTCAACTTTCTGCAGGGGCTCTGGAGTTTGGGGTGCCTTCTTTTCTCGGTATTCATCGTCAATTTCATCGTCCAGAGAAACCAGCTTACGGCCACACATTCCTATGCCATGCTGTTCTATACCCTGTTTATTATCCTATTTCCCGATACCCTGCTGGATCCGGAGGTAATCTTTGCTGCATTTTTCCTGTTGCTTGCCTACCGAAGGCTGATCAGTCTCAAATCGCTAAAGAACCTGAAAAGCAAAATATTCGATGGGGCTTTATGGATCCTGGTGGCCAGTCTGTTCCTGAATCAGCTGATATTTATGCTGTTGCTGGTGTGGTTCTATGTCTATTTTTATGTTCCAAAACAACTTAACTACTGGCTGATTCCCTTGGCAGCTGCTGTAGTTGTTGCCCTGACAGGGTGGTCTTTCTCCTATTTGGCGGGAGACCCTGAATTCCTGGTTCAACACTATGCTCTATTGCTGGAGCAGACGGTCCCCGTTGGTTTTTCCGGAGGATACTGGATTAAACCGGCAATCTTTCTGTTTATAGTGCTCCTTTCAGGGGTCCTGTCCTTTGTAAGGCATGGAAAATCAGGTCAGGGCAAATTGACCCAATTGAGACTTCTCATCCTGGGCTGGTTCCTGGTTATTCTGATAATCTCATTCTCCGGAGAACGAATTCAGAGCACCATCATGCTCACATTTTTTCCTTCTGCTGTTCTCATGGCCCGTTATGTAGAATCCATACGTCGGGAGTTCATTAAGGATATCGTGCTGTCATCCGCTACAGTCATCTGCATCCTGGCCTTCTTCCTTCAATGGGTTGTGAAATAAGCGGTATCTTTGCCAAAACCTGCAGGCATGTTCAGTGATTACGCTTTTGGGATTTTTCAGGAGAGTATCCAAAAATACCACATTGAAGACCGGGTAGACCAACCCCTTGAGAATCCCTATCCGGCAGATGACATAGCACATCTTCTATACAGAAAAAACTGGATCGACACCGTTCAGTGGCATTATGAAGACCTGATCCGGGACCCAGGGATCGATCCGAAAGCTGCCCTGGAACTGAAGAGAAAAATTGACGCCAGCAATCAGGAGCGAACGGACCTGGTAGAATACATTGACAGCTATTTCCTTTCAAAGTACAAGGATGTGGATGTGGCAGATGATGCCCAGATCAATACAGAGAGCCCCGCCTGGGCTATCGACCGGTTGTCAATCCTCGCTTTGAAGATCTACCATATGCAGGAAGAAGCTGAGCGCCAGGACGCCACGGAGGCCCATAGGAATGCCTGTCAGCAAAAACTTGCCGTTCTTCAAGAGCAACGAAAGGATCTGTCCTCAGCTATTGATCAGCTCCTGGAGGATATTGCCTCGGGAAACAAATACATGAAAGTCTATAAACAGATGAAAATGTATAACGACGAGGAATTAAATCCGGTATTGCGTGAAAAAAAGCAATAAGAAGGCGCTGCTCGCAATCCGCCTGTCTGCCCTGGGCGATGTTGCAATGACGATACCGGTTTTGCTTTCCTTCAGGCGGGAACATCCCGATACAGAACTTCTCTTTGTTACTAAAAGTCAATTTGCACCTCTGCTTGAACGGATTCCCAACCTCAGGGTACTGCCTTTTTACAGCAAGGGAGTCCATAAAGGCCTCCCCGGCCTATGGCGCCTTCGCAAGCAGTTGAGGCTTGAGTCTTTGGAGGCGATCGCCGACCTGCACGCGGTATTGCGCACAAAAATTCTGAAAATCTTTTTTTCCGGTTCGAGAATCCGGTATAAAGTCCTTAATAAAGGCCGACATGAGAAACGCCGGCTGACCTCCTGGAAGAACAAGGAATTCATACCATTAAGGAGCACACATGAGCGATATGCAGATGTTTTTAGAAGTCTGGGCTATCGAATCTCGCTTTCAGAAAAAGATATCCTGCCGAAAGAAGAATGGCCAGATAGCTTAGGGGAAAGGCAGTCGGGCCCCCTGATCGGGGTCGCGCCCTTTGCTGCCCACGAGGGGAAGTGTTATCCTGAGGAAGGGATGAAAAAGGTGCTCGAGATGCTCAAAGAAGTGCCCGGAGTACATATCTACCTTTTTGGGGGTGGTCCCGTAGAGACCGGGATTTTGCGTTCGTGGGAAACCGAATACGCCCATTGTTCTTCGGTAGCGGGCACTATGACTATGTCAGAGGAGCTGGCGGTGATTTCAAACCTGGACCTGATGCTTTCCATGGATAGCGGCAATGGCCATCTGGCGGCCATGTATGGCATCCCGGTAATTACAGTATGGGGGGTAACCCACCCCTATGCCGGGTTTGCCCCATTTCTGCAGCCAGAAGAAAATTCCATTACCGCAGACAGGGAGCAGTTTCCCTTGATCCCGACGTCTGTTTATGGAAATAAGGTCCCCTCGGGATATGGAGAGGTAATGCGTACGATCCTGCCAGAGCGAATTTACGGGCGCATTTTAGAGGTGTTAAAGGAGAAGGGTTAACGAGCCGGGTTCAGGGCCATTGATTTGAAATACGCTTTCAACTGTTGCATGTAATTATAGCGTAGGAGTTTCGGAACCCCGGAGACCATTAAGGTGCGAATTCCGAAATAGGAGGCCATTACAAAAGCCGCGATGCTTTCACTGTCATGGTGTCTTTCCAGATAGCCATCTGACTTTCCTTTTTGCAGCAGGGTTATCAGGGTTACCTCCCAGACCTTGCAGATGTCGTTCAGATACTCTGAGATTTTCTCATCCCTTCCATTGAATTCGTTCATGAAGTTTCCCAAAACAAAACCGAAATCCAGATGGTTGTGTTCGGCCGTTTCCAGGGCGTTTTCGAAACAGGCTTCAATGGTCCTGAAGGGGTCTTCCCTTCCTTCCAGGGGCTCGATGAGCATGGTATATACCTTCCTGAATAACAGGTTCTGCACAATGCTGATCATAAAATCCTCCTTGGATTGGAAATGATAATAGAAAGCTCCTTTAGAGAGGTCCAGTGCCTTAAGAATATCGTCAAGGCTTGTGTTGAAATAGCCTTTTTGATAGAATAATTCCAGTCCTTTCACCTGCATTCGGTGTATCGTGGCTCTGCTTTTCAAACTCTTTTCCATGGTGGCGGTTTTAGCGATTACAGACCGGATGGTCTCTTAAACAGAACTATCAGAGCGGATGAAAAGCGCATTCTGATCGGCGAAATGCATAAAAATCCGACAAAATGTAATTTTGATCAATGGTTTAGCATCTCAAGCAACCATAATCCGACTGTGCGGTCGGATCTTTCAATCGATTTTTTAAGGGGAGTCCACTACCCTGGAGGCGAATTCTGGCACTATTTCAGGTTACCGCGCCCTGGCAACTACTCCCGGCCCCGGCGGTGCATCCGTAACAGTGCTGGGAAATCACGATCTCCCGATCCTGCAGGAGGTCTTCCTGGAATTCGCGGATGTGTTTTACCTTGCTGCCTACCTTCAGACCCAGCATCTGGTTGAAATCACAGTCGTACAGCCACCCGTCCCAGCTAACGGAAATGGTGTTGGTGCACATCACATTTTTAACTGCCTCGGGATTGTATGCATCTACGAGGGCTGTCATATAATCCTCATAGTTTTCCGATGCGATAAGATAATCCAGGAACCGGGCGATCGGAAGGTTCGTGATGGTAAACAAGTTATGGAACTCAATTCCGAAATCCTCCTTGAGCGCTTTTTTAAAATCGGCCTGCAGGGCTGCCTGGTCACCCGGGAGGAAGGCTCCGGAAGGATTATAGACCAAATCCAGGATCAAAGGGCTGCCAGGAATGCCATAACCTACACGGTTTAGCTCCTGCAGGGCTTTGATGGACTGGTCAAAAACCCCGTCTCCCCGCTGTTTGTCCGTTTTACCCCGGGTGTAGTGAGGCAATGAAGAAACCACATGAACCTTGTAGCGGGCAAAAAACTCGGGAAGGTCATGGTATTTCTTGTTGGCCCGCATGATGGTTAGGTTGGAGCGTACGATAAAGTCTGCAATGCCGGCTTTGGAAGCTTCTTCCACAAACCAGCGGAAATCGGGATTCATTTCCGGGGCACCCCCCGTAAGGTCGAGGGTGTGTGCTCCCGTGCTGCGGATTACCTCAAGGCACTGCTCCATGGTTTCACGGGTCATAATTTCCCTTCGATCCGGGCCTGCATCCACGTGGCAGTGCTCACATACCTGATTGCACATGTACCCTACATTGATTTGCAGGATTTCCAGCTTGCGGGGGCGCAGAGGCGCCTGGCCGGTTTCCGCAATCCTATCCCGGAAGAATGGGAGTTCCCCTGAGGTAAAAAGTTCACCATTCAGGATTTCGAGTTGCTTGTTGGTTTCAGCCAGCTCTTTGTGACGGGCCTTCAAAGATTTAGTTGCCATAATTATAAAGTCATCGATACGTAACCGCGCTGGGTACCTACATCGATAGTTTATTGTACTTATTCATCATTTGTACCCCGTGTACCAGCGTAGCACCACTTTCAATGGCAGCCCCTGCATGTACAGCCTCCATCATTTCTTCTTTGGTGATGCCCCTCTGCAACCCGTCCTTCGTATATGCATCAATGCAATAGGGACATTTGACAACATGGGCCACGGCCAGGGCGATAAGGGATTTTTCCCGGGCGCTCAGTGCGCCATCTTCGAAAACTTTGCCGTAGTAGTCGAAGAATTTCTTTCCGAGCTCTTCGCTCCATTCGGTAATCTTGCCGAATTTCCTCAAATCGGCGGGGTTGTAATAATCAGATGCCATAATATGTCTTTTCTGGTAATCTTTTGTTTATGTTTCCTTTTGTCCCCTACAGAAACAATAAAATACCTAAAGGTATATTTATTGTGTTCTACTTTTATGAGGTTCCTGCAGGGATATTGCTTACGGAATTGCTTTTACTGATGCCTTCGCCTCCCAATTGGAACATACAGTTCCTTGCTACATTTAATGTAATGGGGTAGGGCAATGATGTAACAGCTCTTAATTGAAAAGAGGAGGGGATCCTTTGTTAAACCGGATAAATGGATAGTAATCCTGAGAGAATCTGACGCATTTTTGGAAAAGGTCCGGAGGTTTTGCAAAAAGCAGGCCTTTGATAAGCCGGATAAGCCTTTGGCGGATAGGACCTGTATTTCGGGTCCAGTTCCAAAAGTCCTTTCGGTTATCCAGGTCCATTTTATAATGAAGGACCACCAAATTATTGGATCCTCCTGAACAGACCCAGTGGGTCATCCTCCTGAATAGGCTATGCTCTCTCCATGGAAGGTTGAGGAACTCGCGATAATCGAATTGGTCTCTGTGCAAACCGATCAGGTAAACCCCCCCGTCATCGGAGGGTCCCAAAACAGCCTTTTTGCGATCCAGAGCGGAAAGCGCTTTCCTAAGGACTGATGTGCTGAGATCCGGACTGTCATTTCCTATGACCACGAGGCTTTCAAAACCTTTATCAAACAGGGCTTTCATCGCCCCGGAAAGACGCTCTCCGAAGGAAGTCCCTTCCTGCATCTCCTCGTCAAAATGAAATACGGGCAATCCGGTCCTTTGGGCTTTATGGATCGTTTGCCTGGTAAGATGATCAAAAATACATTCCCCGCCGGGCAGCTTTTTATCGAGGGCATCCCGGGATGCACTTTGAGCGAAAACAAGAATAGCTTTGGACGAGGGTTTCAAAATGGAAATTCGAGAGAAATTAGGAGGTTGAAAATACAAGCAAATGACGGGGAGACAAAATCAAGGCAGGTCAATTCCTGAAAATTTAACAGTATTTGACTTTTTGGCAGGAACCGACCGCAGGGTTGGTTTTTCACCCACGCATAGGCGGCCATACAGTTGGGTTCGTCGTTAATCCGAGAAATTTTTTGGCTAAAAGGCTATATAGCGCGAATTTTTAAGGAAATGTGAATAAGAACCGACCGTGAAGTCGGTTTAGGTGCGGGGTTTTAGCCCTCTTTTTATAAAAAAATTTAGCAAATCCGTGTCCTTTTTTGGTATGGGATTTATCCAAACAGGGTCGATTGCAAGGTTTAATTAAAAACATTCGAATTATGGAAAAAAACAGATTAAGCCAGGCAAGCCGGGTGTATCTTATTACCGCGCTCATTGCCCTGGTGGTAAGTCTTTCAGTGGTCGCCCTGGGATACCAGGGAATTTCAGATCAAGTACGTTTAAGCAGGGTGGTCACCACCTCGGAAAAACCTGTGCGCTACAAAACAGATACTTCGGGGGATCTCATCCCCCGGGATTTTACCGAGACATCAAGAAAAGTTTTAGATGCTTTAGTTCATATTACTTCCCGTGGGTCACAGCCTTACATGAGGGAATACCGGCAGCCCTTCCGCTGATATTCAGTCCGGTTAAAATCGAAAACGGCATGTATGCAGACGGGGGTATTATGCACAATTTTCCCCTGGAACCCCTTGAAAGAAAGGCGGATTTTGTAATTGGGAGCAATGTTTCCGTCGTTAAGAAGCTTTCATCTCGGGAATTGCGATCCTCCTACCAGTTGACAAACCGGACTACCGCATTAATGATCTACACAATAAATCGGGAAAAGATCAGCCGTTGCGACCTGGTATTTGAAGCCCTGGAACTTGAAAAGACCGGGGTTTTGGACAAAAAGGGAATCAAAAAGGCTTTTAAGATCGGCTACGATCACGCCAGCAGAAAACTGGAAATTACCCTGAATCAGACATCGTCGTAATCGATCTTCAGAATATCTGAAGTCGGGTGTGCCTGGCAGGTGAGGATGAATCCTTCTTCCAGTTCGCTGTCGGTCAGGATTTGATTTCTCTCCATTTTGGCTGTGCCTTCTTTGATGCGGGCAATACAGGTACTGCAGACCCCTCCCTGGCAGCTGTACGGAGCGTCAATTTTGGCCTTTAGTACAGCATCCAGAACCAGTGTTTTATGGTCCATTTCAAGGGTGTGCACGGAATCGTCCAGGATGACTTCCAGATGCGTCATTCCTTCGGGAATTCCCGATGTATCACCCTCGGATGCTGAAGCTGTGAAGAGCTCATGGTGTATGTTATCCTGGGCAACCCCATTTTCCAACAACGTCTCTGTAACGGTTTCAATCATGGATTCAGGGCCACAGAGATAATAGCTGTCCGGCACGAAGTCTTTATGTTTGTTCTTCGTGATATAATTCACGATGCTCTTGTCAATACGGCCGAACATGCCTTCATCTTCTTTGTTGCGGCTGAAAAGGTAGTGAATGAATAACCGGTCAGGATAGGTGTTCTTCATGGCCTCAAGTTCTGGAAAGAACATGGTCTCCTCCCGGCTCTGATTGCCGTAGACCAGGACTACCTGGTTTTCAGGATTTCCTTCCAAAGCAGTTTGAACAATACTCATAATCGGCGTTATTCCGCT
>CBDUBB010000094.1:0-8114 GCA_965365265.1 uncultured Flavobacteriaceae bacterium | reverse complement strand
GGACCTCGCGGCAAAAGCACTTCGCTGGATGGAGGCCTCCCACACTCCGAGCGAAGTCTGGCCCAGTCCTGGTGAATCCGGTGCGGCATTCAAACAGCGGCTCAAGGAGTGGGGCGTTCCGCCGTAAAGACCATTGTGAAAAACCGGAAGGCCGATGGCCCGTATGCCTCTATTTTCGACCTCACCAAGCGTATCGACCTGCGGGCCGCAAACAAAAAAGCCTTCGAAAACCTGGCCCTGGCCGGCGGCTTCGATTCCCTGGAGGAAGCCCACCGGGCCCAGTATTTCCATTCGGGGCCGGATGGGATCAGCTTCCTTGAAAAGGTGATCCGCTTTGGCGCCCGTTTCCAGGAAAGCGAGAATTCAGCCCAGGTAAGCCTCTTCGGGGCCTCCAGCGACGTTCAGATCGAAGAGCCTCAAATCCCCCCCTGCGAGGAATGGGGAACCCTGGAAACCCTCAAAAGGGAAAAGGAAGTGGTCGGGATTTACATTTCGGGACACCCCCTGGATGATTTCAAAACGGAAATCAAGGCCTTTTGCAATGCCGACATCAGCGTCTTCCAGAACCAGGAGACCTACCTGAACCGGGAACTCTCCGTGGCGGGGGTAATTACGGATGTACAGCACCGGATTTCCAAGAACGGGAAAGGCTGGGCGGCCTTTACCCTGGAAGATTACACAGACAGTTTCGAGTTCCGGATCTTCGGGGAAGAATACTTAAAGTTCCGGCATTTCCTGACCATCAACGCCTTTCTCTATATGAAAGTCTTTGTAAGGGAGGGTTGGGTAAACAAGGAAACGGGCCAGAAAGGAGATCCGCGCCTGCAATTCAACCAGTGCATGCTTTTGCAGGACGTCATGGAGTCCTTCGCGAGGAAGCTCACCATCCAGCTGGACATAGAACAGTTGCACGAGAACCGCATCCGCCAGTTAAAGGACACCCTGAAATCGTTCAAGGGAAAACACCCGCTGAACTTCGTGGTCTATGAGATGCAGGAAGCCATCAAGGTCAACCTTACCAGCCGGAAACAGAAAGTCCATATAAGTTCCGAATTGCTCCACCAGCTGCAGGACCAGGAAGTGCATTACAAACTGAATTAAGCACAGGGCGGACAACCTCCCTAAAAAGCAGGTTGCCAGATAGGGCCCGTCAATAAGCCTATAGGTAAAATGTATGCCAGGGGTGTAATGAAGAGGTAAAATAATTGACTAAATTTGCAGGAATTTAAATACTGAGAACAAATGGCTTTAGAAATAACAGACACTACTTTCGAGGAAGTAGTATTGAAAAGTGATAAACCAGTGGTTGTAGACTTCTGGGCAGCATGGTGTGGCCCTTGCCGGATGGTAGGCCCGATCATCGAGGAACTCAGCCAGGAATACGATGGTAAAGCCGTTGTTGGAAAGGTGGATGTAGACAAACACCAGCAGTTTGCCGCCAAATTCGGGATCCGGAACATCCCGACCGTTCTGGTCTTCAAGGACGGAGAAATCGTAAACCGCCAGGTAGGGGTTAGCCCTAAGAAGGTGTACGCAGATGCCATTGAGGCAGTCCTGTAATTATTCAAGGTCAAAGGAAAGAACCCAGCCCCTGTGGCTGGGTTTTTTTATGCCCTGCAGCCGGCAGTTTCGTATCTTTAGGCCATGGATCTGCAGGCAGAACTCTACAAGGCGCCCCTTTTCGAAAACCTACCGCTTTTGGTCAAGCAGGTGGTGGAGGGGTATATAAGCGGGATTCACAAGAGCCCCTTTCACGGATACTCTGCTGAATTTGCAGAACACCGGATTTACAATACCGGAGAGAGTACGAAGCATATCGACTGGAAACTCTACGCCAAAACCGACAAGTTCTACACCAAAAAATACGAGGAAGAGACGAACCTTCGGTGCCACTTTATCCTGGACAATTCCGCCTCCATGTATTACCCCCTGCTCAAACGCCTGGACCTGGAGCACCTCAACAAAATAGGGTTTGCCGTCCTTGCGGCCGGAGCCCTCATGCAACTGCTTAAAAAACAACGGGATGCCGTGGGGCTGAGCGTATTCTCCGATTCCTATCAGTATTATGCGCCTGAAAAGGGAAGTGAACGGCATTACTACATGCTGATGAATGCCCTGAATGACATTGCGCTTCAGAAGTCACAGCAGGAAGGGACCGAGCTGCACACCTACCTTCACCTGATTGCCGAAAAACTAAAGCGCCGCAGCCTGGTAGTCCTTTTCTCGGACATGTTCCAGGACCAGGTGGATGAGCAGCGTCTTTTCGAATCCCTGAGGCACCTGAAGTACAACAAGCACGAGGTGATCCTTTTCCACCTAACAGACCGGAAGACCGAGCTGGAATTCTCTTTTGGGAACACCCCGAGACGGTTTACGGATGTTGAAACGGGCCAGCGGATCGACCTCTATCCTGAAAATGTGCGGGAATCCTATCAGACGGCCCTGCAGGACTACCTGAAATCGCTCCGGCTGGTATGCGCGAAATACGGGATCAAATACTTCCCGGTGGATGTTGCCGAACCCTTTACACGGGTCATCAATACGTTTCTTGTGGAAAGGCAGCGCTTTGTCTGAAGAACCCGTCTAAATTTGGTTTTTTTGTTTGCCGAATACAAATAGTAGCTTATATTTGCCCACGCTTTTGACTAAAAGCGCTGACAATTTCCGTTAAACTAACTGTTGTTAGTACCTCAGGGTTGGAAACTTGGTCTGGTAGTTCAGCTGGTTAGAATACCTGCCTGTCACGCAGGGGGTCGCGGGTTCGAGTCCCGTCCAGACCGCTGAGAAACAGAACCCTTCGCACGCAAGTGCGGAGGGTTTTTTCATTTAGGAGCGCTGGAGCTTGCTCAAAAGCGCGAAGAAATGAAAAACCCCGCCCGAAGGCGGAGCTTTCGGAAGGGTTCTGTTTCTCCGCAGGGCCACCTCTTTGGGCCGATTTCAGAACGCAGTGAGGAAATCAATCCCGTCTTCAAAGCAGGCAGTTCGCGGTAGCAGTTGGCGGAAGGGCTTTGATTCTATGCAAGGCCACTTCTCAGGGTGCTTTCGAGCCAAAGGCGAAAAAGCAATCCCGTCACAAAACAGGCGGTGCGCTGTCTCAGTTGACAGACAAGTTGCGAGCTCACTCAAGTCTAGGCGAAATAGCCCATCGGACCTAATGTTATCAAAAGATTCGATGAACATAAGGTCGCTGAGAAGGATCTCTGAAAAGAAGCCTGGTCAGACCATTTCAACCGGCACTTTGAGGCCTTCAACTTTTTGAATAACCTTAAGGGTCTTCAGGACGGAATCAGGGGTCACTGAAACGGAGTCAATACCCTCATTGACCAAAAACTCAGAAAAATCCGGAAAATCAGAAGGCCCTTGTCCACAAATACCCACTTTCTTTCCATGCTTTCTTGCGGTAGCCAGAAGCGTTTTTATCAATTCCTTTACCGCTTCATTGCGTTCGTCATACAGATGGGCGACCAAACTGGAATCCCTGTCCAGGCCCAGGGCAAGCTGGGTCAGATCATTAGAACCTATGGAAAAGCCATCTATCATTGGGGCGAACTGGTCTGCCAGGATGATGTTTGAAGGCAGTTCAGCCATAAGATATATTTCCAATCCCTTCTTTCCTCGCTCAAGGCCATTTTCCTCCATGATTTCCAGCACTTTCTCCAGCTCTTTCGGGGTTCTGCAAAATGGGATCATGATGGTAATATTCTCCAATCCGAACTCTTCCCTGGCCTTTTTCAAGGCTTCGCATTCCCAGTTAAAAGCCTCCCGAAATTCGTCTGAATAATATCTGGAGGCCCCCCGCCAACCTATCATCGGATTTTCTTCATCGGGTTCAAAATATTTGCCTCCCAAAAGGTTGAAATATTCATTGGATTTAAAATCAGAGAGTCGGGTGATGACCTTTTTCGGATAGAAGGCTGCTGCAATTTTCGCCACTCCCTGAGCCAGTTTGTTGACATAAAAATCTTTCTCAGAGGCGTATCCAACCATTAAATCGGAAATAGTCTCAGATAAGACCCGGTCTTTCAAATCTTTATGTTTAAGCAATGCCAGGGGATGTACTTTTATATGATTGTTGATAATGAATTCCTGCCTGGCGAGGCCGACCCCCGCGTTTGGTATCTTGCTGTACTGGAATGCCAGTTCAGGAGAACCAACGTTCATCATAACGGGTGTTTTAATGGAAGGAAAATCAGAATAGGCGGTTTCATTCATCCTGTAATCAATTTTACCTTTATACACCTTGCCAACACTTCCTTCAGCACAGGAGACCGTTATTTGCTGGCCGTCTTCCAGGAGATTGCCCGCGCCTACTGCCCCCACAACTGCGGGAACCCCCATTTCCCGGGCCACAATGGCTGCATGGCAGGTTCTTCCTCCCTTCTCGGTAATTATGGCTGAGGCCTTTTTCATAAGGGGTTCCCAGTCGGGATCCGTCATTTCGGTCACGAGAACCTCCCCTTCTTTGAACTCCGTCTCATCAGAGCTTCCATCCCTTCCGTCCAGGGTAAAGATCCTGCGCACAGGACCTGCACCAATCTTGTCTCCAACAGCCACCCCTTCCAGAATTAGATCCCTGGCTGAGGTCTTATCGACAATTTCATATTCTTTCAGATTCGCTCCTTGTTTTTGGGAATGAATGGTTTCGGGTCTGGCCTGGACTATGTACAATTCATCGGTGAGGCCGTCAATGGCCCATTCAATATCCATCGGACACCATTTTCCATGTATTGACGAATAGTGATCCTCTATCTCCTGCACCCATTCTGCCAACTTCAGTATTTGTTCATCATCCAGGCAAAATTTGCGCTGTTGTGCCTTGTCCACCCTAACCTTCCGGACAGTCTCAAATGGTTTGTTCCCATAGACCATTTTATGGCATTTCTTGCCTATCTTCTTCTCAATTATGGGTCTGGCCCCAGTTGCTAATCCCGGTTTGAATACCAGGAACTCATCGGGCACAATTTCCCCTCCCACTACCAGTTCACCAAGGCCGTAAGCCCCATTGATCAAAATAACATCCTTAAAGCCGCTTTCTGTATCCAGGGAAAATGCGACCCCGGAAACGCCCAGATCCGACCGGACCATTTTTTGAACGCAGACCGATAACTTCACGGCAAAGTGATCAAACCCTCTGGAAGAACGGTAGGATATAGCCCTGTCTGTAAAAAGGGAGGCAAAGCAACTCCGGATGGCGGTAAGCAGCATCTCCCCTCCCCTAATATTGAGGTAGGTTGACTGCTGACCGGCAAAAGAGGCGTCGGGCAAGTCCTCGGCAGTTGCTGAGGAGCGCACGGCAATATCCGTGGCATCCTGCCCATAAAGCTCAGAGAGCCGGTAATATGATTTCAAAATGGCCTTTTCAACAGCAACGGGAAACCTGCCATTCGAAATTTGTTTTCTTATTTCAGAGCCTGTTTTCCTGAGACTTACAATATCTGAGACATCCACATCTGCAAGTGCCTTCTCTATTTGCTCTCTTAACATGTTTTCCTCGATAAAGGCATCGAAGGCATCCACGGTAACCGCAAATCCGTTGGGCACTTTGATGTTCTTAACATTTAGGTTTTTAATCATTTCTCCCAGGGAGGCATTTTTCCCGCCGACCTTGGGCAAATCCGAAATCCCGATCTGATCCAGGAAGATTATGAAGCTTTGTGAATTGTCCTGTTTATTGTTCATTAGGTTTTTTTTTCAAGCTTACGAAAACGTTTTCGTAGGTGACTAAAAGAATCGACACAAAAAGATAAAATCCTGATTAAGTGTTCTTTCCAGGGGAGCGAGTTGTGCCCGCTCAATCATGAATTCAATGTGGCAAACGAACAAACCCGGCGATGCTAAAGTGTTTATGGAAGTGGGCAGTAGGCCTACGCTTCTTTTTTGTATTTTGGAAAGGCAACCAACCTCAACCCATGCTCCGCTTCTTCCGACAAATCCGTCAAAGCCTCCTGGTCAACAATAAATTCAGCAAATACCTGCTTTATGCTATTGGAGAGATTTTATTGGTGGTATTCGGGATTTTGATTGCCTTGCAGGTGGATAACTGGAATACCGAAAAACAGGAACGACGGGAACTGGAGGGGTACCTGAGTAATATTTCTAAAAACGTTACTGCGGATCTTGAGCAACTCAATGAACTAAGGGCGTACCGGAGTCGAGCCAGGGAAGGTTCCGGAAAGTATATGGCCCTGGTAGAAAAAGACCCTATACCTGCAGAGGAGATCCTGGCATTTTTTGAGAAATACGGGGAATACCTTGCTATTTTCGAGGTTTATTTCCTTCCCGACAAAAGTGGTTTTGAGGCACTTAAAAATTCTGGGTATCTGGGTAAGCTACAGGGATCTGAAATTGAAACCGAACTCTATCGGTACTATGGTCAGATCACACAAATTGCCCATCAGGAAACCAGCGTGAACACCTTTATTGAAGAAATGGAAACAGATCTTTTCAGGGACAATGTTCTGCAGCGCCTGCTCCCCCTCCTGGAAACGGAGCTGGACGACCCTGAGGATCTGTCTCTTGTTCGGGGCTTCCTGAAACACCCTTCATCAACCGGGGCAAACCTCAGAAATTCCCATTTGAACACCCTTTTTGAAGATTACGAGAAACTTGACGCTTCAGGAAGGCGACTGTTGGAGTTAATCCAAAAAAATTGACCTAATGCTCCGCTTCTTCCGACAAATCCGTCAAAGACTTCTCCCGATAGCTATCGGGACTGATAGTAAGTTCAGCAAATACCTGCTGTATGCCATTGGGGAGATCTTATTGGTGATGATCGGGATCCTTCTGGCCCTGCAGGTAAATAACTGGAACGAAGAACGCATCACTCGGAAAAAGGAGCTTTTTTACCTCCACGCCCTCAAGGAAGAATTCAAGACGAATGAGAAGGAAGTGGCCCGGGTAAAGGACCTGAATAATCGCAATCTGGAACACGCCATGGCCCTGTCAGACCTTATGGGCGCAACGAACAACAGTCTGTCTGAAAAAGTCTTTGATTCCCTCATATTTAATACGTTCGGCACAGAAATCCAATACCGCCCCGGGGAGGGGGTGATGCATGAACTGATCCAATCTGGGAACCTGGGGATACTGTCTAACAACCTCCTCCGACAGAAACTTTCTTCCTGGGACGGTCTGATGACCCGTGTCCGCTTTCAAGAAGAGGAGCATTCCCGACCACGCATTGCGCTTTTTGAACTTATTGAAACAGAAGGCAACCTGCGGAAGTCTGTTTTAAATGCCTTCAAAAACTTCACCAGGCTTGGTCCCAGCAACTTTGAAAGTTCCTCCCTCCACCTGGCAAACAGCCTTGAGTTTGACAACTATCTGACAGGGTTTATTGCTACTGCCGTATTTCTGAATGATGGCTATTACTCACGTTTGGAAGGTGAGATTAAGCAGACGCTTAGCTTAATTGAACAGGAATTGGAAAAGAGTGAATGACCCTATAAAACAACCCTTAATTGATTCATTAATGCTCCGCTTTTTCCGACAAATCCGACAACGCCTCCTCCCGATAGCTATCGGGACTGATAATAAATTCACCAAGTACCTGCTTTATGCTATTGGAGAGATTTTATTAGTAGTATTCGGGATTTTGATTGCGTTGCAGGTGGATAACTGGAATGAGGAAAGGCAGGAACGTGCTGACGAATTGAAATATTTGTCAAGACTACGCGAAGACCTTAAAGTTGATAATGCCTATTTCAAAAGGCGTGTAGATGATGCCAATCGCTATATTAATTTCGGTATAGAATTCCGAGATAAACTTTTTGAAAAACAACAATCCATGGAGGAGGCGATATCTCTCTGGGGTTTATTTCAGAAATTTCATAAATCAGAAATGTTGACCATACAAAATTCTACATACTCCGAAATGCTCAACGCGGGCAAACTGGAATTAATTACCGATCCCGAAGTAAAATCGTTGATTATTGAGTATTACAGAGAGTGTGAAGAGGCTGCCAACCATATCTCCGAATTCAATGCCTACACAGTAGACGTATTAAATGTTATGCATAACAAGGCTCCCAATGCTTATGAGATGAGAATATTATCAGAGAAAACCAACTTGGGTTTTGAAGAATTGTTTGGATACCTGAACGAGCCAACTTCCG
>CBDUBB010000093.1:0-8189 GCA_965365265.1 uncultured Flavobacteriaceae bacterium | reverse complement strand
GATTCACAATTGATAATGGGCGATATGTATAAAGGATAAGGGTCAAATGGTCCTGTTGCGCATGAGTTTGTCCACCCGTATGATCAGTTCCGCCGGGCTCACGGGTTTCGAGATAAAGTCATCAGCCCCAAGGTCAAAGGCATTGAGAATGTTCGTCTCATTTCCCGCGTTGGATATTATAATCACCGGAACCCTAGATTTTAGTTCGCTCCGCAGGAAGTCGACCAGTTCTATCCCAGAAAAATAGGGCATCATGATGTCGCTGACAATGACGTCCGGAAGCTGTTCCTCCAGGTAGGACTTAACCTCCCGTCCATCCGCCGCAAGGTCCACGGTATACCCACCCCGTTCAAGTCGGTACTTCAGAAGAGAAGCCAGCATAGGGTCATCTTCAGCCAGCAACAGGCGTCTGGATTGCATGTTATTTTCGTTTGTCCATTTCACGTTCAAGTGCCTGTTCTACCATGGGGTAGCATATCAGGAATTCCTCGTATGCCAGGGCGGCAGCAGCTAAATCCCTGGTTTCAGTCGCTGAGCGGTGAATCGCCTCTACGATCCTGAGGAGTTCGGTTGCCTCAATCAGTTTAAGTCCGGATATTACCTTATGGGCGCTGGCCTGAATGGCCTGCAGGTTGCCTTCCTTCAGATAGAACTTCATCCGCCCGGCAAATTCCAGGAGGTTGTTCCTGAAAAGACGTACCAGGTCGGAAAGCATTCTGAAATCCCCCATGCATTCGCCTTCCAGGTATTCCAGGCTGAACAACCTGTCCCCGGCATTCAATTTTGGGAAGGCCTCACACTGGAAGTCTATTTTATCCTTTCGGTTGTTCGTACGCCGGATCTGATTGGCTATTGCCGCGTACAGCGATTCAGGGTCATAGGGCTTAAGGAGCAGGTCGTCAATTCCCGAATTCCGGATTTTTTCCCCTTCGGCCGAGGCAATATCCGCTGTCAAAGCAAGGATCGGAATCCTTCGAACCGAGGCCTCCCTGTGATGCCGGATACGTCGGGTGGCCTCAAACCCATCCATAAGGGGCATGCGCAAATCCATCAGGATCAGATCGATGGTTTCCTGTTGCAGGTACCGCATTCCTTCGGGGACGGTGGGCGCAGAGAAAACGCGGCACCCCCATTGGTCCAACCGGGCTTCCAGAAGTTTCTGATTCAATGGATTGTCTTCGAAAACAAGTATTCTGGCCCCCCGGAGTTCTGAGTCCTTAAGGGCCGTGGGTTTTTCTACATGGGCCTCGTCGACTTTATCCCTATCAAGGTGATAGGGCAGTTCGAACCGGAAGGTAGTCCCCCGGCCCTGGCTGCTTTCCACCTGGATTGATCCCCCCTGTTCTCCTATGAGTTTGCCTACGAGGCTGAGCCCAAGGCCATGCCCCTCCCCGGCTTCTTTCCTCTGTAGTCCGGCTTGATAATAGGGCTTGAAAATGTGGGGGAGTTCGGCCCGGGGTATCCCGATCCCTGTATCTGTGACATCAAATTTCAGGATACACCCATCCCTGGCAGGCTCCGAACGAACGCTCAGTTCTATGGTTCCCTTAGGGGTATATTTAATGGCATTATCCAGTAGATTCATCAGGATCCTGCGCAATTTCGAAGGGTCTCCCGTCAGGGAATCCGGTAGGGTCCCTTCGATATAAAGCTCGAAATTCACGGGTTTTCCCTCCAGCAAGGTCCGGATGTAGGTCCTTGTTTCCCCCAGTAGCTGTATGGGCTGGAACGGCACGGTATTTCTGCCCTCAGCCCCAGATTTCAGGCGGCTGAAATGTAAGAGCTCCTCAACGATTTCCAGGGAATTTTTTGTAGCAAGGGAGATTGCCTCCACGTATTTTTGTTGATCGGAATTCAATTCGGTTAAGCCCAGCAGGTCCGTAAACCCGCTGATCCCGTTCAGCGGATTTCGCAAGTCATGGCTCACCGAGGTGATCATGCCCATGGCATCTTCACTGGCTGGATGTACGGAACCAGGCACATTTTTGGGAATTCCCGCCTTGGGGTTCCAGATTTTCTCTTCCAGGTGGCTTCGGAATGTTTCGAAGTACGATTTAAGGGCCCTGGCCTCTTCTACATTCAGCTTTTCAAAGGAATATCCCTCAAGGGCCAGTTGCAGGTCTGCCAGCTGGTCTAGCAGGTCTTTCGATGTAATGGGCATTATTTCGGATTAAGCGCTTGTTTTATTCGGTAAAACGCATTGATCTCCTAAAAATCCGGATTCAGGCAGGGGCTGACAATTAAATGTTCCCTATCTTTCGAATCCTGTTGTCAAACCCGCTTAACTGTAGGTAAAAACAAAACTGATATGCGCATATTTTGGCTTATTCCCGCTCTTATCCTGCTGGTTTCCTGCCAGGAAGGCAAAAAGGAAATCCCCGAAAAAAGTTTGGAAGAAAGTGCACTTGAGATTCACAAAAAAGTGATGACAGTGGATACTCACGTGGACATCAATGTGAAAAACTTTACCGATAGTGTGAATTACACCCAAAGGTTGAATACGCAGGTTAACCTTCCAAAAATGGAAGAGGGCGGTTTGGATGTCGCCTGGTTCATCGTGTATACCGGTCAGGACTCCCTCACCCCTGCGGGATACGAAAAGGCCAGCGCCAATGCCATGTCCAAATTTGAGGCGATCCACCGCCTGTGCGAGGAAATTGCCCCGGACCGGATAGGCCTGGCCGGGACATCGGCCGAGGCCCGTGAAATTTATGCTTCCGGGCGAAAAGTGGCCATGATTGGGGTGGAAAACGCCTATCCCATGGGGGAAGACCTCTCCAACTTTGAAAAATACCATGCCATGGGAGCCCGATATGTTTCCCTGGCCCACAACGGGCACAGCCAGTTTTCAGATTCCAACACGGGAGAGGCGGACAGCATTTGGTTACATAACGGTTTAAGTGAACTGGGTAAAAAGGCTGTTGTTGAAATGAATAGACTTGGTATTATGATTGACATCTCCCACCCTTCCCGGGAAGCTGTTATGGAAATGCTATCCTTGTCCAGGGCACCTATTATCGCTTCACATTCTTCGGCCAGGACCCTTTGCAACCACAGCCGGAACCTGGACGATGAGCAGTTGCTGAGGCTTAAAGAGAACGGAGGCGTGGTGCAGACAGTTGCCCTGGATGCCTATATCAATGAGGAAAAAAACAAAGCCCGGGAGGACTACATGAAGGCGATCCGCGAAAAGGTAGCGGATTCCCTGGAGTTACCCTGGATTGACCGGTCTGAGTTGCCGAATATGACGGATGCCCAGCAAGAGGCCTATATTGCCAATTACCGGACCGTTTCTGCCATTGCGGATGACATTGCTGCGAAAAGTACGGATGCCCCTCCCCCGGTGAATGTCTCCGATTTTGTGGACCATATCGATTACATGGCTGGCCTAATCGGGATTGACCACGTGGGCATCAGTTCCGATTTTGACGGCGGGGGTGGCATCGAAGGCTGGTCCGACGCCTCCGAAACCCTGAACGTGACCCTGGAACTCCTCCGGCGCGGCTATTCTGAAGAAGATATCGAAAAACTGTGGGGCGGAAACCTCATGAGGGTACTCGATGAAGTCCAGGAGGTTGCCAAAAACTGGCCTCAGGACTGATCTTTGGCCGAGATACGATCCTTTACAAATTCTACACGGGTCTTGCCGTGAGGTTTTGGTTTCCCGGCCTCATCCAGGTTGACAAAGATCAGCTGGTCGACCGTGGCGATAGACTCATGGTTCATTTTATTCCGGGCCTCGCATTTCAGGGTTATGGATGAGGTTCCGAAACGCACCACCTCGATCCCAATCTCCACGATATCCCCCTGGGAGACGGGATGGATGAAGTTAATCTCTGACATGTATTTAAGGACGATCTTGTTGTTCTCCAGCTGAATGATGCTGTAGAGCGCAGCCTCCTCTGCGATCCATGCCAAAAGCCTGCCCCCGAACAGGGTTCCATTGGCGTTCAAGTCTTCCGGCTTGATCCATTTTCGTGTGTGAAATCGCATCGAATCCTGAATTTTCCTCAAAGATAGGGCCTAAAATGAATGGCCTGTATGCCCGGCCACGTTTGGCATTATTTTTCCCAATTCCCAAAAATTGTTAAGCATAAAATAAACTTTTCCTAAATCGGAGCGGGGTTCGTTCCCGATCTCCTAACTTTAAGTAGCCATTTAATAAACGAACAATGCAAATCCTGGTCAAAATATTGATTTTGAGCATCCTGGTGCTCCTGCAATGCCTCATATGAACGCGACGCTACTACGGCAGATTTTGCTGCTGGATCTCTTCGGGTCCCGGGTTAATGAATGTACACGGTCTTGACGTTCGTGAACTCGCGGATGCCCTCCTCTGAAAGCTCTCTTCCATAACCCGAGGCACCCATTCCTCCAAATGGAAGCCTGGGATCACTCTTTACCAGGCTGTTCACAAACACGGCTCCTTCTTCCAGAGCGGAGACCATCCTTTGAATCCTTCCGGAATCCTTTGTAAACACGGATGCACCCAGGCCATACCCGGATAGATTCGACAGCAAGATTGCTGATTCCTCAGAATCAAATGGTGTCACCGCAAGCAGCGGCCCAAACGTCTCCTCGGTAAAAACCGGCATCTCGGGGCGGACCCCGAGCAATACGGTGGGTTGAAAAAAAGTCCCCTCACGCCTTCCTCCACATCCCACACTGGCTCCCATTTCAATCGATTCCCTCATTTGTCGCTCCAGATTTTCCGCGAGGTCCTCGCGGGCCAGGACCCCGATATAGGTTTCGGGATCCTGGGGGTCCCCACAGGTGAGTTTTTCGACTTCTGCCACCAATCGGTCCGTGAACTCCCCGGCGATTTCGGCATGAAGCAGCAAGCGTTTCCCCGCAATACAGCTTTGACCCGTATTTTGAAAACGTGCCTGCAGGCATACTTTCAGGGTGGTATCCAGATCGGCATCCGGGAATACGATCAGGGCATTGCTTCCGCCTAACTCCATGACCATTTTCTTAAGGTGAGCTCCGGCAAGGGCCCCAACCGCCTTTCCAGCCCTGGTGCTGCCGGTTAGGGTTACGGCCATGACACCCGGGGATTTTATAACTCCGGGTACCTGAGCTTCTTCGATGTACAGGTTTTGAAAAACCCCGGATGGAAAGCCGGCCGTTTCAAAAAGCCGCTGAATCAACCCGGCGCAGATCCATACATTGGGAGCGTGTTTCAGGAGGACTGTATTCCCTGCGGCAAGGGCCGGGACCGCAAATCGGAACACCTGCCAAAAGGGATAGTTCCAGGGCATGATCGCCAGGACAGGGCCCAGGGGATCATACCGTACATAGGAATCCGAAGCGTCGGTAGCCACCTTTCGGGGGCTCAGATGTTCTTCTGCCTGCTTCACGTAATACCTGCAAACCCAGGCGCATTTTTCGATTTCCGCCCGGGCCTGGCTTATGGGCTTCCCCATTTCCGCGGTCATCGCCCGGGACAATTCTTCTATTTGCTCCAGCAGCACTGTTTCGAGACGACCAATAAAGGCAAGTCGCTCTGAAAGCGGAATCTTTCGCCAGGCATGGAACGTCTTGTGGGAGATCTCCAGTTTTTTTTGGAGATCCCGCTCAGAGACAGGTGTAAATTCTTTCAGGGTTTCTCCAGTGTACGGGTTTACAGATGCATACATTAGCTGCTAATTTCTCAGTTTCATTAAAGGTAAACATCCCATGGGGCCCGCGCAATCCCAATGTCTAACTTCCTGCCCTGATGGCAATCCAGGGGTGTTTATAACCCCGTTAACAACTTCTAGACCCGGGAAAGCTTAAAGCATCTGATTTGGGTAATTTTAGAAAAACCTACCAGAGATGAGTTCCCGTTCAACCGAATTGATCCGGATCCGGCCGGAGCTTCCCAGGCGCCCCATAAAGGCAGAAGAATCTTCCGATGCGTATTTTCAGAATCACACGCTCAGGCCTGTTATCAAATTTCAGAATGAATTGCTGCTGGCGGCCTTCAGGAACTATGCCGTCAAGCACAAAGGCCACTTCTTCGACCTGGAGCACGAAAAAAAACTGAGGTATATCGAAAACGCCATACAAAAGGATATCAAATTCCGAAATTCCCTAAAAGGCATGCTGATAGGCCAATTTACCCTGCAGGAGTACGAGCGGTATATCCAAAATTCCTCCTCCCTGAACAAACGGATGATGAACATGGTCATCGAGCGCCTCAAAGACCAGTTGCAACTATTGACACCCTCACTGGTCTAGGAGGGACTGTCCGTTCAGGTCTGTGGTTAGGATATCGCTCATCAAATCGAAAAAAGGGCGAATGTCCCGATAGCAGCGATCCACAGCGCTCAGAAATCCGGGATCGAGCACCTCATTATCCGAAAAAGATCTGACAAAAATGAATTGTTTCCGGCGTATCAGGTCAATATCAGGATGCGCCCTGTCAAAACCTTTCGGGGCCGTTTTTACGGCCTCACCGGTAAGTTCGCCCCAGGATTTTTTTAAGGAAGGCCTGTTCACTACCTCCCTGAATTCGGTGGCATCAGATTCCAGTTCCTTCCGTATCCGGTAAAGGTCCTCCTTGTTCGGGTTCCAGAAACCACATGCTACAAAGGATTCTCCGGGGCGTATCCGGAGGTAATACCCGCCGCGCAAATGGGCGCCTTCCCGGGCAAATGAAGCGGCAAAATGAGGCTTGTAGGGTGTTTTGTCATTAGAGAACCGCAGGTCTCTGTAAATCCGGAAATGTTTTGGCGGAAGCACCACGTCATGCACCCGCAGGGCCTGCGACAGGGAGTCACAGAACGCTTTGACGGTTCCCCGGGCTTTGTTATAGGAATTGCGGTGTGCTTCAAACCACTCCCGGTTGTTGTTTTCTTTTAAGTCGCTCAAAAAGCGAAGGACCTCCTTGGTAATTACAGGCATGGGCATGGATTCTGGTCCGCCAGTCCAGGACGGACAGGCAGTGTCTTTAAGCTAAAGTTAACGCTTTTGGTTTACATCGGCCCGGGAGAATTGGGTACCTTTGAGAGACTCGAACCACTGGATATGGAAAGGGAAGAAATCATCCGGCGTATAGAAGCCTGTAAAAATGAAACGCCGCTGCGTTACCGACTGAAGCGTCTTACCGAGACCTTCACAGATCAACTTTTCCTCGCTTTGTTTGACAGGGAAACGTCCATTGGGGATCATCTGGATCTCCTTGAGAATCAGTTTGAGGAAATCATGCTCCTGATTGGATGGGAGGCTGACCCTCCCTGCCGGAGTCTTTGGAAATCCTATCTGGAAGACCTTCCGGGCATTCTCCGAAAACTTAAGCTGGACGCCGGGGCCATTGCCGCCTGTGACCCTGCATCCACTTCCCTGGAGGAAATCTACCTGGCGTACCCCGGTTTTTACGCCATCGCGATCTACCGGTTGGCCCATAACCTCTATCTGAGGGAGGTACCCCTGGTGCCCCGACTGATGACCGAATATGCGCACCGGCAGACCGGGGTAGATATCAACCCCGGGGCACAGATCGGAGAATCCTTTTTTATCGACCATGCCACCGGAGTGGTCATCGGCGAAACGACGATAATCAAGAACAACGTACGGATCTATCAGGGGGTTACCCTGGGAGCCCTGTATGTAGCCAAGGAACTGCAAAAGACCAAGCGGCACCCCACCATCGAAGAGAATGTCACCATCTACGCCAATGCCACCATTCTGGGAGGTGAGACGGTGATCGGGGCGAATTCCGTCATCGGCGGAAATGCCTGGATAACCGCCTCGGTACCCCCGAATTCAAAGGTCTACCACAACCCGGAAATCCATATTAAAACCAAGGAAAATGCCTGATGACGTCCTCAGTCTTATCGGGAATACCCCCATGGTGGCATCGAGAAAGCTGCTCGTCAAACCCGGAGTAACCCTTTATTTTAAGCTGGAAGGGCAAAATCCTGGAGGCAGCGTGAAGGACAGGCCGGCCCTGAACATGATTCGGAGTGCCCTGGAACGCCGGACCTTGAAGAAAGGGAGCAAGCTCATAGAGGCCACCAGCGGGAATACGGGTATCGCTCTGGCCATGATCGCCCGCCTTTACGACCTGGAGATCGAATTGGTAATGCCGGAAAACGCTACCCGTGAACGCGTTCAGACGATGCGGGCCTACGGGGCGCAGGTTACCCTCACCTCTGCTGATGAGGGAATTGAAGGCTCCCGGGATTACGCGGAAGCAAAGGTTC
>CBDUBB010000092.1:0-8236 GCA_965365265.1 uncultured Flavobacteriaceae bacterium | reverse complement strand
ACCCCATACGCCGCGCAGCCCGACAATTTCTCTCAGGTTCAGGTCCCTCAGCAGGGGAATACGGGACAAAAGGCGTCCGTTGAAATTGTGCTCCAGGTGCATGGAGGTATAGGTATCGGTGACAAATTCGTAAAAATCGAGGTTCGGAAAGGCATTGAAGATGGTGAAATAAGTCTGGTTCCCGGGAACCACACTCAGGAGGCCGAGAGGTACCTCCCCAAAGGTCTTGCCGAGTTCCACAGACGTTGTCAACCTTCCAAAGCCCCCGATTTGCCAGGGCTTGGTATAGGAAAATTGCAGTTTCCTGTAATCGAAGTCACTTTGAAGGAACCCCTTCACCCCGTTGGTGTAGACCAGCAGCAGGGTGCTGTAGTCGTCGTTGATGTCCCTACGCTCCACCCCGTATCCAATGGTACGGCGCCCCGGGGTATACAATAAGGTGGTGATCAGGTCGAACTGCTTGATTTCAGAGGAAATCCCCCCCGGCGCTTCCGGATCCAGGTAATCGAGGCTGAAGGATTCCGGCAGGGCGGATTTCAGTGTCCGGTAGGACGTCCCGAATCGCACCCGCAGGTTTTTTACGGGTTCCATTTGGAGCCCGAGGGTGCTCAGATTGATGTTGGTAAGGCGGTCGTTGGCACCCACCGTCAGGATATTCCCGGAGGCAATGCTCCTGCCCAGGACATCCGTGGTGGCCGTCAGGCTCAATCCGAGCTGTTCAATATCCCTGCGGTTTCCCGCGGCCAGGATCAACCGGTTTTTCCGGTCCAGGAGTATTTTCCCGGAGACCCCGTATTTGAATTTACGGTCCAAAAACCCATAAGCGCCATAAACCTGCAGGCGCCAGGGGTCATTTTGCCCAAAAAAGGTCCGGACGCCTCCCCTCAGTCGGATCCCTTCGGCGTCGTTGTACCCGAAGTAGCTGTAGATATCCCCGATATCTATATTCCACTTATCGATTTCTATGTATCCCGACCCCAAAACGCTGGCCAGGTAGTAATAGGTCTGGAACCTGGGCACGGTCTTCAGGGTATCCAGCATGGCGTACACCCCACTTTCGTCCTTGCTCAGGGGTTCCAGGCGGTTGGTATCCCAGAACGATTCGTCCTTTTCCAGTACCTCAGTGCTGTAAGGGTCCGACCTCTGCTTGTAAAAGGCGCCGGGCCGTTCCTGGTCAAAAACGTAATTTTCATAAATAGTCGTACGCTTGCCGTAAACCCCCCTGGATTTTTCCTTCTTGTTCAGGGCGAAATCGGTTAGCATGTAGTCCCGCTTGAGGAGAAATACCGAATCGGAAAGCACATCGAACTCCTGTTCTATGTAGATTTCCTTAACCCAGTTGATGTTGGCGCTCCTGGTAACCTGCAGGTTGATCTCCTTTATGGCAAAAGTGGAATCGTTCACCCAGAAGTCCCCTTTAAAAGTGAGTTCGTTTTTTCGCCTGGGGTAATAAATGATGTTGTAACACCACTTGTCTCCGATAAAGGCGCTGTCCGCCAGCACGTAATTATAGGTGTCCACCCCCGTCCGTGAGAGCGGGCTGGTAAAACTCTTGTCGAAGAACTTTAGATAATTATCGTAGATGTTGTACGGCGCGTAGAGGTCCTGGACAAAGGCAATGATCGCCTGGTTGTTGCTGAATCCCGAATTCCGGTTCCCCAGGAGCTCCCGCTTTTCCAGGTCCAGGTCATTGTCCCCGTATACCTTGGTGAATTTTTCGTTCAAAAAAACTGGGAGGTAGGTCTTCCCTGTGATCCGGGAGGTGTCCAGATCCTCAAAAATGAATTCCATCCCTTTGAAAATACGGCTTTTCATCAGGGCGCTGTCGATGGTGTTCAGGTCAAATTCAATCTTCTCGTACTCATCGTACCGATACTGATCGAATTTCCGCAGGCCGTTTTCCTTTTTCTTTGCCCAGATCTTTCTCAAAATATCAATGGCAGGATTGTTTTTCTTGGGTTGTTTGCCCACGAAGAGAACCACTTCATCCAGTTGTTCACCTTCGATCAGCACGATATTCAGGTCCAGATTGACCCGGCGGAGCAGGGGAATTTCCATTCTGGCATACCCGACAAAAGACACCAGGAGGGTATCGTAACGGCTTTGGGATTCCAGGTAAAAATTTCCATTTTCATTGGTAATGGTCCCCTCGTTGGAATTCTTGAAAAGCACATTTGCAAAGGCCACCGGGTCTCCTGCCTCATCTACCACGACACCGCCAACCTTGGTCTGCGCCAGCGACAGGAAGGTCACCCAAAAAAGCAATACCGGAAGCAGTCTCTGCATCTTAAAGAGCATTAACAGTGGTTTACCAGTGCTATGAGCTACTGGACTGAGTTGTAAATAAAGTTTAGGGAGTAAAAATAAGATCGTATACGAATCTTTAAGAGGGTGCTTTCCCATTTGTCGGGAATGCCGATAGAAGGTTACAACCGAACCTGCCTTATTTGTATAAAACTTTCTTAACAGCCCGTATCACGTCCCCGCTGTTGGGCAGCCATTCTTCCAGCAGTACGGGGGAATAAGGGGCCGGGGTATCTGCCGTGTTGATTTTGACTACTGGTGCATCCAGGTAATCAAAAGCTTTATCCTGAACCTGATATGTGATTTCAGTGGCGACATTTCCAAACGGCCATGCCTCTTCCAGTACGACGAGGCGGTTGGTTTTCCTGACGGACTTCAGAATGGTTTCATAGTCTAACGGACGAACCGTCCGCAAATCGATAATTTCACAGGATATCCCTTCTTTCTCCAGGGCTTCGGCCGCTGCGTAGGCTTCTTTGATGATCTTCCCGAAGGACACAATGGTGACATCGGTTCCTTCCCGCTTAATTTCAGCCACGCCCAGAGGTATCGTATATTCTCCTTCCGGAACCTCCCCTTTGTCTCCGTACATCTGTTCGGATTCCATAAAGATTACCGGGTCATCGTCCCGAATGACGGATTTCAACAGCCCTTTGGCATCCTTGGGGTTGGACGGAACCACCACCTTCAGCCCCGGACAATTGGCGTACCAGCTTTCAAAGGCCTGAGAGTGTGTGGCTGCAAGCTGCCCTGCGGAGGCCGTGGGACCCCGGAACACGATCGGAATATTGAACTGCCCACCGGACATCTGCCGCATCTTGGCTGCGTTGTTGATGATCTGGTCAATCCCCACCAGGGAGAAATTGAATGTCATGAATTCGATGATCGGCCGGTTGCCATTCATAGCGGAACCAACCCCGATACCTGCAAAACCGAGCTCCGAGATCGGCGTATCCAGGACACGCTCAGGCCCGAATTCATCCAGCATGCCCTTGGAAGCCTTGTAGGCGCCATTGTACTCAGCGACTTCCTCTCCCATCAGGTAGATGGATTCATCCCGCCTCATCTCCTCAGACATGGCTTCTGCGATCGCTTCTCTGAATTGTATGGTCTTCATGAATGTGCTTTAATCTCAGGTTTTTCCTTCCGTTCGAAATGCCCACAAAAATAGAAAAATATCCCTCATAACCGGGTGGACGGGCCCTAAAATTTAAACCTTTTTATTATGCATGCATAGTATTTTTTAAAAATATTGGCTATCTTAGCGGCCATCTTGAAACGTACTAAATCCACGTATATATGAAGATCCTGGTTTGTATCAGCAATGTGCCCGATACCACTTCAAAAATCAACTTTACGCAGGACCTAACGGCCTTTGACACCACAGGGGTCCAGTTCGTCATCAACCCGAATGACGAATTCGGCCTTACGCGCGCCATGTGGTTCAAGGAGAAACAGGGTGCCACCGTGCATGTAGCTACGGTCGGTACTGCCGCAGTAGAACCAACCATCCGGAAAGCCCTGGCCATAGGGGCAGACGAGGGTATCCGCATCGACGCCGAACCTGAGGACGGCTTATTTGTGGCCCGCCAACTCGCCGAGGTAGTCAAAAATGGGGGGTACGACCTGGTGATCGCCGGAAGGGAATCCATCGACTACAACGGAGGGATGGTTCCCGGCATGATGGCTGCCATGCTGGATATGAATTTTATCAACACCTGTATTTCCCTGGAAATCGATGGAAATAAAGCGACGGCCATCCGCGAAATTGACGGCGGTAAGGAAACCCTGGAAACGACCCTTCCGCTGATCATCGGGGGGCAAAAGGGTCTGGTCGAGGAATCTGACCTGCGGATCCCGAATATGAGGGGTATTATGATGGCCCGTCAGAAGAAATTGACCGTGGTTCCCGCGGTAGCAGGGGCCGAGGGCACCCGGGATGTCCGGTTTGAAAAGCCCGCCCCGAAAGGACCCGTCAAGCTCGTGGATCCAGGGAACCTGGACGAGTTGATCGAACTGCTCCACAAAGAAGCCAAGGTAATCTAAACTCAAAAAAAAGCACATGTCAGTACTTGTATATACAGAAACTGAAAACGGAGAATTCAAAAAAAATGCCTTTGAAGTGGCCAGCTATGCCAGTAAGCTCGCTTCCAGCATGGGTACCGAAGCCATTGCCGTAGCAGTCAATGCGGATGCTCCTGAAGGCCTCGGAACCTATGGGATCGGCAAGGTCCTTAACGTTTCCGAAACCAAACTCAACTCATTCAATGCCCGTGCCACCGCTTCCCTGCTGAGGCAGGCAACTTCTGAAACCGGGGCAACCGTTGTGGTCACAAGCTCCAGTACGGATGCCAAGTATATGGCTTCCCTCCTGGCCGGAATGCTCAAAGCCGGGTTTGTGAACAATGTGGTCTCCCTGCCTGAAGGCACGAACCCCATGGTAGTAAAGCGGACAGCCTTCAGCAACAAGGGCTTCGCATTTACGGAGCTGAAAGGGCACCCTGCCATCATTGGGGTCTCCAACAATGCCTTCGGGACGGTTGAAAATGAGGTTGCTGCTGAAGTACAGGCTTTCGCACCTCAACTTTCCGATGCTGATTTCGGGGTGACCTCCGTATCGGTGGACAAGGTTGCGGATAAGGTAACCATCGCGGATGCCGAGATAGTGGTATCTGGAGGACGCGGCCTTAAAGGACCCGAAAACTGGGGAATGATCGAAGAACTGGCCGATGTCCTCGGTGCGGCAACGGCCTGTTCCAAGCCGGTTTCCGATCTCGGATGGCGGCCCCACAGCGAACACGTCGGGCAGACCGGGAAGCCGGTGGCCAGCAACCTGTATATGGCCATTGGGATCTCCGGTGCCATACAACACCTGGCCGGGGTAAATGCCTCAAAAACCAAGGTGGTCATCAATACGGACCCCGAGGCCCCATTCTTTAAGGCAGCGGACTATGGCGTTGTGGGAGATGCCTTTGAAGTCGTGCCTGAGTTGATCGAAAAATTAAAGGAATTTAAGGCTGAAAACGGCTAATTTTTGTTAATTTGTCGTATTAAGGGGCTGTTAAATGACCGGACTCCCTGTTGTTTAACGGTCCTTTCATGCTTTAAATTCGCCTATGAGCCTTGTAAGGTTAAAAATAAAAGGGATTTCCTACAGTCAGACCCAGAATGGCGCCTATGCGCTCATCCTGAACGAGGTGGACGGGGAACGAAAACTCCCTATCGTCATCGGTGCCTTTGAGGCACAGTCCATCGCCATTGCCCTGGAAAAGGAGATAAAGCCACCGAGACCCCTGACCCACGACCTGTTTAAAAATTTTGCCGATCGTTTCCAGATCGTGATCAAGCAGGTAATTATCCATAAGCTCGTGGACGGGGTGTTCTACTCCAGCATTATTTGTGAGCGCGACAAGATCGAGGAAATCATCGACGCGCGCACCAGTGATGCAATCGCCCTGGCCCTGAGGTTTGACGCCCCCATATTCACCTACAAGGCGATTCTGGACAAGGCTGGTATTTTCCTGAAATTCTCCTCCAAAGACAAGGAAGAGGAAGGGGACGACAGCATCATGGTCGATGAGATCCTGCAGGAAGGAGAAGCCGTGGAACTCGATCCCGGTTCAGCGGCCCCCTACAAGGAAATGAGCATGGAAGACCTTCGCAAAGAGCTGGAAAAGGCCGTGGCCGGCGAGGATTACGAAAAGGCTGCCAAACTCCGGGATGAAATTTCCAAACGAAAAAGCTGAGTTGAAACAGCAGCGGCCAAAAGGATTCCTGTGGATTTTATGCGCGTTGGGGTACCTTTTGCTCCCTGAATCCGTCCTGGGACAGCTGACTGCGGATCCTGATTCTCTTGCCCTCGGAATCGACACAACCCTCCTGGCAGATGCGGGATCCCAATTGATACCCAATCAGGGATTCAGCCTGGAGTCCTTCGGGCGCGGGGTCCTGGGCCTGGCGGTAGTTCTGGCCATCGGATTTGCCTTCAGCGCCCACCGAAAGCGGATCAACTGGAAAACAGTGGGGATCGGCCTGGGCATCCAACTTATTCTGGCCATAGGGGTGTTAAAAGTACCCGCGGTACAGTGGTTCTTCAACCTGTTGGGAGAATTCTTCAACAACATCCTTGAATTTACCCTGGCCGGAAGCACCTTCGTCTTCGGCAGCCTGATGGACCTTGAAAACCCCAATATTGGATACGTTTTCGCCTTTCAGATCCTCCCGACCATCATCTTTTTCTCGGCCCTTACCTCCGTACTCTACTATCTGGGTATCATACAAAAAGTAGTAAAAGGCCTGGCCTGGCTCCTATCCCGGAGCCTGGGGATTTCCGGACCCGAAAGCCTGAGTATTTCAGGGAACATTTTCCTGGGCCAGACCGAGGCACCCCTACTGATCAAGGCATACCTCGAAAAGATGAACCGTTCGGAAATTCTCCTGGTCATGGTGGGTGGAATGGCCACCGTGGCAGGGGGCGTGCTGGCGGCCTATATAGGGTTCCTCGGGGGAAATGACCCCCAGCTCCGACTGGAATTCGCACGTCACCTGATTGCCGCCTCGGTGATGGCAGCACCCGGGGCCATCGTCATTTCAAAAATGCTCCAACCCCAGACCGAAGCCGTGGACAGTGAGATACGGGTCACGTCCGATAAAATAGGGAGCAACCTGCTGGATGCCATTGCCAACGGCACCACGGAAGGCCTTAAGCTGGCTGTAAACGTCGGGGCCATGCTTCTTGTTTTTGTGGCCTTTATCGCCATGATCAACGGAATTCTGGGCTGGGTAGGAGACTGGAGCACGCTCAATGGCTGGATTGCCAGCAATTCCGCCTATGAGGCACTATCCCTGGAGGCCATCCTGGGCGCCCTATTCTCCCCCCTGATGTGGCTGATCGGGGTGGAGGGAAATGATATCATGATGATGGGGCAGTTGCTGGGCATCAAGCTCGCCGCCAGTGAATTTGTGGGGTATATACAGTTGGCGGAACTCAAGGACATGGCCAGGGGCACCCATTTCGCATACAACAAGTCCGTCATCATGGCCACCTATATGCTCTGCGGATTTGCCAACTTTGCCTCCATAGGGATCCAAATCGGCGGGATCGGTTCCCTGGCCCCGGGACAACGCAAAACCCTTTCTGAGTTTGGTCTTACCGCTGTACTCGGGGGAACCCTTGCCTCCCTGCTTTCTGCAACCATCGCCGGGATGATCCTGGGGTGAGCAGTACGCAACAGAAGCAGCCTAATCCACCTACTGGGCATTAGGGGCCATTGCGTACGCATTCCAGGAATAACGGAGCAAATCCGCAGGATTCTGATAGTGGCCTGTGCCTCTGAAGGCTGGTGCATCCCAGGTTGATAAGCTGTGGAAAAAAGCTTTCCCCTCAAAAGCAAAAACCCCTGTCGAATCCTTACTTTTGAACGATCCAATGGCAGCAGGCTGGTGCCCCGGCCATTAATTTTACCCATTGACCTATGAAGCAGTATCACGACCTCTTAAAACACGTACTCCAGCACGGAACCCTGAAATCAGACCGAACCGGTACGGGAACCCTCAGCGTATTTGGCTACCAGATGCGGTTTGACCTGTCAGAAGGGTTTCCCCTGGTCACCACAAAGAAGATCCATGTGAAATCGGTCATTCACGAACTGCTTTGGTTCCTCAACGGGGATACGAATGTAAAGTACCTGCAGGATAACGGGGTGCGGATCTGGAATGAATGGGCCGATGAAAACGGAGACCTCGGGCCGGTCTATGGCCACCAGTGGCGCAACTGGAACAGCGAGAACATCGATCAGATCAAGCAGTTGCTGCAGACCCTGAAAAACAACCCGGACAGTCGCCGAATGCTCGTTGCGGCCTGGAACCCTTCCGTCCTTCCGGATACCTCAAAATCCTTTGCAGAAAATGTCGCTGAAGGCAAGGCGGCACT
>CBDUBB010000091.1:0-8256 GCA_965365265.1 uncultured Flavobacteriaceae bacterium | reverse complement strand
CGCGTCAGCTGTTTGTAGGGGTTCGTTCCAAGAATGTGGTTGAGGCAGTATTGCAGAAAGTGAAGGAGTGGGTTATTGCCACGCGCCTGGAACGGAACTATACCAAAGAAGAAATCATCTCAATGTACCTCAACATCTATGATTTCAACTACAATGCGGACGGGATCCGCTCAGCCGCCAGGATCTACTTCGGAAAGGAGCCCCGGGACCTTAAAATTGAAGAATCTGCCATGCTGGTGGGGATGCTCAAGAATTCTTCTTTGTACAACCCGATCCGCAGGGAAGATCTCACCCTGGAACGACGCAACACTGTCCTGTCTCAGATGGCCAAGTACGATTACATTACGGAGGCAGAACGCGATTCCCTGATCGGCCTGAAAATGGATATCAACTTCAATCCTGAGAACCATCGGGAAGGTCTGGCCACCTATTTCCGGATGTACCTCCAGAGGTGGCTAAAGGACTGGATTTCAAAAAATCCCAAACCGGCCCGGGAAGGGGAACGGGACACCTGGAACATCTACCTTGATGGCCTTAAGGTGTACACGACCATCGATTCCAGGATGCAGGCACATGCCGAAAGCGCCGTACAGGAGCATATGAATCGACTGCAGAAGGAGTTCTTTGTCCAGAACACCCCCGACCGCAACCCTACCACTCCGTTTACGGACCTCGAATCTGAGGAGATCCGAACCATCATGGAACGGGCCATGAAAAATTCCGCACGCTGGCGGGCCATGAGCCGTGAAGGTAAATCTGAGGAAGAAATCCGGGCTTCCTTCAACCAACAAACGGAAATGACAGTTTTTGACTGGAATGCCCCAACGAAGGAGAAAGATACCGTGATGACCCCCCTGGATTCCATCCGGTATTACAAAAGCTTCCTTCGGGCGGCGATGATGTCCATGGAACCGCAGACCGGGCATGTGAAGGCATGGGTGGGAGGCATTAACTACCGTCACTTTCAATACGACAACGTCATTCAGGGCGCACGTCAGGCAGGGTCTACCTTCAAGCCTTTTATCTATGCGGCCGCGATCGACCAGCTCAGGAGGTCTCCCTGTGATACCCTGCCGGACACCCAGTATTGCATCGAGGCAAACAAACACGGGAACCCGGAGCCCTGGTGCCCGAAGAATTCCAACGGTAAGTACACGGGCAGGAGTTATACCCTGAAAAGGGCCCTGGCGAATTCCGTCAATACGGTTACGGCCCAGCTAATTGATGAAGTGGGTCCCCGGCCTGTGGTATCCATTGTCAAGAACCTCGGACTTTCCGGGGAGATCCCCGAAGTTCCCTCGATCGCTTTGGGAACACCGGACTTCAACGTTTATGAAATGGTAGGTGCCTATGGGGCCTTTGCCAATCAGGGGGTTTATGTTAAACCTGTAATGGTTACCCGTATCGAAGACAGGAACGGGACCGTCCTTTATGAATACACCCCTGAGACGAAGGATGTCCTTAGCCGGGATGTGGCCTATGCCATGGTCGACCTGTTAAAAGGAGTGACCGAAGGGGGTTCAGGCACGCGGCTGAGGCACACCTATGCGGTCAAGAATACAGTCTACAAAGAGATTATTACGGGCTATCCATACGAGTTTACAAACCCCATTGCTGGGAAAACGGGCACTACCCAAAACCAGAGCGATGGGTGGTTTATCGGGATGGTACCCAATTTGGTGACCGGGGTCTGGGTTGGGGGTGAGGAACGGGCAACCCACTTCAAAAAGATAGAATACGGACAGGGGGCTTCCATGGCCTTGCCGATCTGGGCCCTTTACATGAAAGACAATTATGCAGACCCCGAGCTGGACATATCTCTGGAGGATTTTGAACAACCGGAGGAAATGACCATTCGGGTGGATTGTGATAAACCGGTTGAAGAAGAAGAGGAAAACCAGGAACTCGAGGATGACCTGGAAGGCCTCGATTTCTGATCCCGGGGATTTTGTAACTTGGGGGAAAGACCCATAACGAATTGCCGAAATGATACGAAAAACGGTTGCGGACGCAAAGGAGGCCCTGGAAGGGGTTGCTGACGGCATGACCCTTATGCTTGGCGGATTTGGCCTCTGCGGGATACCGGAAAATGCCATAGCAGAACTCGTTAGGCGCGGGGTTACTGACCTGACCTGCATTAGCAATAATGCCGGTGTGGATGACTTCGGCCTGGGCCTGTTGCTACAAAAAAAGCAGATACGCAAAATGATCTCTTCCTATGTGGGCGAAAACGATGAATTTGAACGTCAGATGCTCAGCGGGGAACTGGAAGTAGAACTTACCCCACAGGGCACCCTTGCTGAAAAATGCCGGGCTGCGCAGGCGGGGATCCCGGCCTTTTACACCCCTGCAGGATATGGCACGGAGGTGGCAGAGGGAAAGGAAACCCGGGAGTTTAATGGCAAGATGTACGTAATGGAGGAGGCCTATAAGGCTGATTTCTCATTTGTCAAGGCCTGGAAGGGGGATGAGGCCGGGAACCTTGTTTTTAAAGGGACTGCCCGCAATTTCAACCCCTGTATGTGCGGGGCTGCAAAAATCACGGTGGCAGAGGTGGAGGAATTGGTGCCTGTGGGGTCGCTGGACCCCAACCAGATCCACATCCCGGGTATTTTCGTGAAGCGGATTTTCCAGGGAACGCAATACGAGAAACGAATTGAACAACGAACCGTACGAAAGCGATAGGGATGTTAGATAAAAACGGAATTGCCAAACGGATCGCCAGAGAGGTCAGGGATGGATACTACGTGAACCTGGGCATCGGGATTCCCACCCTAGTGGCCAACTTTGTACGCGATGATATTCAGGTAGAATTCCAAAGTGAAAACGGCGTGCTTGGCATGGGCCCTTTCCCTTACGAAGGGGAGGAAGACCCAGACATTATCAATGCGGGAAAACAAACAATTACGACCCTGCCGGGAGCCTCTTTTTTCGATTCTGCCACCAGTTTTGCCATGATCCGCGGACAGCATGTGGACCTGACCATACTGGGGGCCATGGAAGTGTCTGAGAACGGAGATATTGCCAATTGGAAAATCCCCGGAAAGATGGTCAAGGGGATGGGAGGCGCCATGGACCTGGTCGCCTCGGCTGAAAACATCATTGTGGCCATGATGCACACCAACAAGGCGGGTCAGTCTAAGTTGCTCCAAAAATGTTCCCTTCCCCTCACCGGGGTGGCCTGTGTGCGGAAGATCGTCACAAATATGGCAGTCCTGGAAGTGACCCCGGACGGGTTCCTGTTGCGTGAACGCGCTCCGGGCGTAACAGTTGAGGACATCAAGAAAGCTACAGAAGGGCGCCTGGTCGTGCCTTCAGATGTCCCGGAAATGCAGTTTTAGTTAGTCGCCAAAGGGCTTTGTTGTCCGAATTCTGCCTTCACCACATTTTTGAGGACCTTTACAACATTTTTCAGGGGTTTTCGTTCTGGTACAGTATTTTCATGTCGGTTATCTCAAAGACCCGACCCGGAATTAGATCATATTAAAAACCTGTGCGAGCTATGGAAACCCAAGTCAATCACGTACCTGAGCAGGAAGAAATCCAGGTCTACCGAAATGATTTTATCAGCGGTGTAATTATGTTGACCAGGAAATTATTTATGCTTTAGTCCTTCGCTGAACTCTTAAAAAAGCTCTCTGGTTCCCAGGGAGCTTTTTTGATTTTTGGGGTTATCTGGCCGCTATGGATACATTTCCTATCTTGGGGGTATGGAGCCGGTTATCCTGGAACCCTGTACCCTGTCTGACCTGAAACTTCTTCAAAAGGTTTCTCTTGAAACCTTCAGGGAAGCTTTTGCTGACCAAAACGACCCCGATGATTTTGAGACCTACCTCCGGGAAGCATTTTCCATGGAGAGGCTGGGGCAGGAAGTGAAAAATCCCCTATCCCGTTTCTTCTTCCTCTATCACGGCGGAAAGCTGGCGGGATATGTCAAAATCAACACAGAAAACGCTCAGACGGAACTTCAGGATCCGGAAGCCCTTGAAATAGAACGTATTTATGTAAGGAAGTCGTTCCAGGGAAAGGGGCTGGGAACCTGGTTGCTGGAAAGGATTAAATCTATTGGTAGGGAGGAAGGGAAAAAGTATCTCTGGTTGGGCGTTTGGGAAGAAAACAGGGAGGCTATCCGGTTCTACAAACGACATGGATTTGTTACATTTGGGAAACACCCTTATTACATTGGTTCCGACCGGCAAATGGACTGGATGATGCGACTGGATTTGGATGTCCGGAAAACCCTTTAACAAAAAAGTTATGATGCAAAAATTCGTTTACTCAATTGCTTTTTTCTTTGCGCTTTCAGCCCTCACAGCTCAGGATGCTATGTACTTTCCGGCTAAGGGTACTCCCTGGGAGAGCAGGAACCCCACGGAAGTAGGGTGGGATGCGAATGCCCTGCAGCAGGCGGTTCAGTTTGCCAGGGAACACGAATACTCTGGCCCAAAGGACCTCAGGAGGGCGATCCTCAAAGGATTCGAAAGGGAACCTTTCCACGAAATCCTGGGACCTGTGAAAAAGCGAGGTGGCCCCGCAGGCATGATCCTTAAAAACGGGTATGTCCTGGCTGCATGGGGTGATACCCAAAGAGTGGACATGACATTCAGCGTCACCAAAAGTTTCCTCTCAACAGTAGCCGGCCTGGCCCGGGATGAGGGGTTGCTCCGTTCCACGGATGACCCTGTTTCCGGGTATATTTGGGACGGTACTTTTGACGGGACACATAATTCAAAGATCCGATGGTCCCATTTACTGCAACAAAACTCCGACTGGTCCGGCAGTCTCTGGGGGTTGAATGACTGGGCAGATCGCCCGCCACGGGAGGGGGGTCTTGACGATTGGAAATACCGGCCCTTGAGAGAGCCCGGGACGGTCATGGAATACAACGATGTGCGCGTAAATGTGCTGGCGTATTCACTGACCCATCTGTGGAGGGAGCCGCTGCCAGCTGTTCTCAAACGAAAACTTATGGATCCGATCGGCGCATCAACTACCTGGAGATGGTTTGGTTATGAGCATGCGTGGACGGTAATCGACGGGTATCGAATGCAATCCGTGACCGGGGGAGGGCATTCCGGAGGAGGTATTTTTATCAGTGCCGAGGACATGGCCAGGTTTGGCCTTTTGTTCCTGAACCGGGGCAACTGGAATGGGGAACAACTACTCAGCGAGGCCTGGATCCGCGAGGCAACGACCCCTTCAAAGCCCAATCCGAATTACGGGTACATGTGGTGGCTCAACCAACCCGGGGAACGCCATTGGGAAGGAGTTCCGGAATCTGTTTACTACGCTGCCGGATTTGGAGGGAACTTCATAGTGGTGGCTCCGGAAGAGGGTCTTGTCATGGTGCTGAGGTGGCTGGAACCCTCTGAGATTGGCGAATTTGTCCGCAAAGTGTATCAGGCATTTTAAAGTCGGTATAGGATTTCACCGGCCCGCTTCAGGGTCTCCTCGGTTTTGGCAAAGCAGAACCGGAGCTGACGGTTGTCTTGTCGATCCAGGTTGAAAACAGAAATGGGAATACTGGCGACCCCCTTTTCCCGGGTGAGGTATTTGGCAAAACGCAGGTCACCATCTTCACTGATCTGTGAATACTCCAGCAATTGAAAATACGTGCCCTCCGCAGGGGTATACCTGAAACGGGATTCCCTGACTGCTTGGAGGAAAAGGTCCCGCTTTTTCTGGAAAAACGCCCCGAGGCCTTCATAGCGGGATGGTTCCTGAAGATAGGTCTTGAGGGCCCGCTGAGCCGGATGGTTTACCGAAAAAACCACAAACTCATGAAGTTTCCTGAATTCTGCCATCAGGGAGGATGGGGCCAGGCAATAGCCCATTTTCCAGCCCGTGATATGAAAGGTCTTGCCGAAGGAGGCACAGATAAAGGAGCGTTCCTTCAGTCCGGGATATTTACAGACACTTTCATGGGTGTTGCCGTCAAAGACGAGATGTTCATAAACCTCATCGCTTAGCACCAGGGTATTGGTGGGGCGGAGAAGTCCCTCCAATTTTTTAAGGTCGGCTTCCTTGAGTATCGTTCCGCTTGGGTTGTGGGGCGTGTTTATGATGACCATCCGGGTCCGGGGGTTCAATGCCTTTGAAAAGGCCTCCCAGTTAATCCTGAAATCCGGACCTTCCAGTTGCAGGAGAACCGGAATTCCGCCGTGGGCTTTTACAGTGGGTTCGTAACAGTCGTAGGCAGGCTTGAAGATGATCACTTCATCCCCTTCATATACCGTGCTTGCAATGGCGGAGTAGATGGCCTGTGTGGCTCCTGCGGTCAGTGTGATTTCGGTTTCCGGGTGGTAGGAAGCTCCATAAAGCCTTGAGGTCTTTTGGGCAATGGCCTCCCGGAGGGAAAAGATCCCTCCCATGGGGGCGTACTGGTTAAAGCTCCCTTCGAGGGATTCCTGCATCAGCCGTATCAGCTCCGGATCCACCCCGAAATCCGGGAACCCCTGCGAGAGATTGATTGCGCCGGTCTCCGCTGCCATCTGGCTCATCTGACTAAAGATAGAAGTTTCGAGTTCCGGTAGTTTTGAATTGAGTTTCGGGATCATGACCTCGCAGTTTTTCTAAAAATAAAAAATCCCGGTCGCCTGAGCGCCGGGATCCCAAAGATTATCGGGTTGGCTTATCCCTTGGCGGTTGCCATCAGATATTCCCGGTTCATGCGGGCGATGTTTTCAAGGGAAATTCCTTTGGGGCACTCAACTTCGCAAGCTCCGGTATTGGTGCAGTTCCCGAAGCCTTCCAGGTCCATTTGGCGCACCATGTTCTGTACCCGTTCCGTCGCCTCCACACGACCCTGTGGGAGCAGGGCGAACTGGGAGACTTTTGCCGAGGTGAACAGCATGGCGCTGGCGTTTTTGCAGGCGGCGACACAGGCTCCGCATCCAATGCAGGTAGCCGCATTGAAGGATTCATCAGCCTTTTCTTTTTCCACCGGGATGGCATTTGCATCCACGGTATGTCCGGAAGTATTCACGGAAATATAGCCCCCGGCCTGCTGGATCCGGTCAAAGGCAGTCCGGTCTACCATGAGGTCTTTGATCACAGGAAAGGCCGTGGCCCGAAAGGGCTCAATTACTATGGTGTCCCCATCCTTGAAACGCCTCATGTGCAGCTGGCACGTGGTGATCAACCGGTCGGGTCCGTGAGGTTCCCCGTTGATCATAAGAGAGCAGCTTCCACAAATTCCTTCCCGGCAGTCATGGTCAAAAACCACGGGTTCTTCCCCTTTTTCAATAAGTTCCTGATTAAGGACATCCAGCATTTCCAGAAAGGACATATCTCCTTCAATGCCACTGATGGGATAATCCACCAGCTTGCCTTTGGAATTACCGTCTTTCTGGCGCCATATTTTTAAGAGTAGTTTCATAGCTAATATTTTTGATGCCGGCTCAGAGCTTTCGGTAAGAAGGCTCAGGAGCGGGCACTCTATTTATAACTTCTCGTTTTCAGTTCTACGTTTTCAAATACCAAATCTTCCTTGTGGAGGACCGCATCCCCGGGTTCGCCTTTATATTCCCAGGCAGAGACAAAGCTGAAGTTCTTGTCATCCCGAAGGGCTTCCCCTTCCTCTGTCTGATATTCCTCCCGGAAATGCCCCCCACAGGACTCATTCCGTTCCAGGGCATCCTTGGCAAACAATTCCCCAAGCTCCAGGAAATCTGCCACGCGTCCGGCCTTTTCGAGTTCGGTATTCATGCCATCCATGCTTCCCGGAACGCGGACGTTTTCGTAAAAATCCTTCCGCAGGGCGGCAATTTCCTCCATGGCTTCCTTAAGCTCTTTGGCATTCCGGGACATCCCGCATTTATTCCACATGATCTTGCCGAGCTTCTTGTGGTAATAATCCACCGGGTTCTTCCCTTTGGCATCCATAATGCGTTGCAGGCGTTCCCGCACTTCGGCTTCTGTTTTATCAAAAGCCTCGCTTTCCGTGGAGATGGGGCCCGTACGAATATCGTCAGACAGGTAGTCTCCAATGGTGTATGGAAGCACGAAGTAGCCATCTGCAAGGCCCTGCATCAGGGCAGATGCTCCGAGACGGTTTGCCCCGTGGTCACTGAAATTGGCCTCTCCTGTACAGTAACATCCGGGGATGGTGGTCTGCAGGTTGTAATCTACCCAAAGCCCCCCCATGGTATAGTGAACGGCCGGGTAAATCATCATCGGGGTTTTATACGGGTTTTCGTCCACGATCTTTTCATACATCTGGAACAGGTTCCCGTACTTGGCTTCGATGACATCTTT
>CBDUBB010000090.1:0-8269 GCA_965365265.1 uncultured Flavobacteriaceae bacterium | reverse complement strand
CTTTCAGGATAGGCTTCCAGCGTGATCATGGCCAGTTGCCCCACCTGCAACTGCACCACATCCACCTCGTCCACCAGCAATTCCACGACAAAAGTGTCCGGGCTCCCCAGCAGGGCCAGGGGCTCGTTTGGGATCACGAATTCTCCGGGTTCTTTGTAAAGTGCATAGACTTTTCCATGGATGGTGCTCCGCACTGTGTAATCTTCTGCATTCACCAGGCTGGATTCGTACGTGTTTTGGGCCTGAATCATCCTGGTTTGCAATTCTTCCTCCAGCCTGTGGTACTCGCTGCGCAGTTTCTGCAGCTGATTCCGCGAGCGTTCATAGGCCAGTTTTCGGTTTTCGTAGGCCGAGAGCGAACCGATATTCTGGGACCACAGTTTTTCCTGCCGCCTGAAATTCACGGAATCATCCCGAAAGGTCAGTTCTGCCGTCCGTATCTGTGCTTCCAGATCCTTCAGGGGGGTGGAAGGTCCCTTGAAATTACGCCTGGCCAGTTCCATTTGCAGGCGGGCGTTTTCGGAAGAAAGCCTGGGGGTCTGATCCGTGATATGGAGCAGGGGTGATCCCGTTTCCACCAAATCCCCCTCCTCGACGAGGTTACTGTCCAGAATACCGCTCACTACGGCGTGAACCCGGTACATACTATCCGGTTGGACCGTGGCGGAGGCGTACACGGAAGCGGTGATATCCCGGATTTCAGGACGGATTCTATCAACCTTTCCCTCGCAGGCAACCAGCAGGATGAGAAAAGACAGAAATCCCAATGCATAAAGGGGCTGCAGTGTCTTCATAGGGTTTCTTAAAGATAGGATGAAATTACCCCATAACAAGTGAGACCCCAATGATATATCTCATTTTGGAGCTGGTAGAACCCCCTTAATTTTGGGTGGTAATTCAATTCTGGTCATGTGAAGCGCACCTTTCGGATTTTGATGTGGATTTTCGCCCTTATCCTTCTTAGCTGGCTCCTGCTAACCCTTTGGGTACAGCAGGGCCGGCAGGCTACCTCCTGGAGTTCTTCCCCGGAAGCAGCCGTGGGCAGCGCATTGATCCTGTATAACCCGGATCCCATCTATGATCTTGATGCCCAATTGGCCCGCGCCTTTTCAGAGGGGCTCAAAGAGGCGGGCTGGGCCTCGACGGGAACTGCCTACGCAGGCATTCGCGATTCGGTGCCCCCATCTTATGATCTCTATGTCATTATCGCGAACACCTACAATTGGGCTCCGGACTGGCCCACCCGGCATTTTATCGAAAATGCATCCTGGCTGGAAGGGAAGCCCGTTGTGGCGCTTACCCTCGGCAGCGGTTCCACAGCGCGTTCCGGCAGATTGTTGGAAGACATGTTGAAGGAGCGTCGGGCGGTACTAATAGCTTCCCGAACCTTTTGGCTGCTCAGGCCAAACGACGAATCCCGCCTTGCCGAATCCAATGTGCAGGTAGCCCGGGAGATCGTCCGGGCGTGGGCTGGAAACCTGACTACAGGACCCTTAGACCGCAGAGGGCCGAACAAAAACTAACAAATATCATATTCAGGCTTCAGCCGATCTTCTAGATTGCGGCCAAATCGAGCATTATGAAGCAAATAGCAGCCGTTCTGTCGGATCGAATTACGCGGGTGAGTTTTGTGTCTGCGGCCCTTGGGGTGGTATACCTTTGGTTTGGAATCCTAAAGTTTTTCCCGGGGCTCAGCCCTGCAGAAGAACTTGCAGGGACTACCATTGAACGCCTGACCCTCGGAATCCTGGACCCGGCCATGGGGGTTTTCCTCCTGGCCATCTGGGAAGTGGGGATCGGGTTGTTGCTGCTTACCGGTGCCTTCCGGAAATGGGCCCTTTGGGCGGCCCTGGTTCATATTTGCTGCACCTTTACCCCCCTGCTGTTCTTTCCGGACCTTTGTTTTACCCAGGTGCCCTTTGGCCTTACCCTGGTAGGACAGTACATTTTCAAGAACCTGGTATTCCTGGGGGTGATGGTGATCCTCATCAAACGCGAGGTCCCGAAATAGCTTTTTTTGGGTTTACAGGTGCTCTTCGATTGCATCGAGGATGGCATCCTTGGGCAGGACCCCTGACTGCCTCCACAACACCTTGCCTTCTTTGAAGAGCATCATGGTGGGCACGCCCCGTATCTGGAACTTGCCGGCAATCGCATTGTTGTTGTCCACATCTATTTTAACCACTTTCAATCGATCCCCCAACTCCGATTTGATGTCCTTCAGGATGGGGGTCAGCATTTTGCACGGGGCACACCAGTCCGCATAGAAATCGATAAGGACCGGGGTTTCTGATTGTATAAGTTTGTCAAACGAACCTTTCATAATCACAAATTGGCATCTCAAAAATAGGCGCTACCCCTTTGGGGAACTATGATGTAAGTCATGTCGGGACCTTTGGGTTTTCCTTACATTTAAGGGAATTCAAAATGCGCTGTCATGGGGTTACGAATTGCTATTCCTACGGATTTTTCGGACAATGCCTACAAAGCGGGGTACTATGCCCTGGAAATGTTTAAAGGGCAGGCATGCCGGTTTTACCTCACTCATACCTACACCCCGGCCTTTTACAGGCCGGAGTATCTCCTTCACAGCCCCGGCCAGATTGGGCTGGGGGATTTCTACAGGGAGAAGGTCATGAAGAAACTCAGGAAGTTCCAGAAGCAACTCGAGCTCAAGGCTTCGGATTCCCATGAGTTTTTCTGCCACGCGGCTTTTAATTCCCTGGCCGAGGAAATCAATGAGATGGGTCGAAAAGAAACCCTGGACCTGGTCATCATGGGAACTCAGGGGGCCACCGGAGCAAAGGAGGTGCTGTTCGGCACCCATGCCGTCCAGGTGTTGCACAAGGCGAGCTGCCCGGTATTGGTGGTTCCGGAGGAAGCCGAGGTGGGGTTTTTGGAAGATGTGCTGTTCCCTACGGATTACACCCCCGATTACCAGGAGCTTCCACTAAAGGTCCTCTTTGAGATCCTGGGAAGGCCCGGGGTTACCGTGCACGTGCTGCATGCCTATACTTCTCAGGATTCAAAACCCAACCGGCAGCGGGCCAGAAAACAATTGGAGGCCTTACTTGCACCCTATCAGTCAGAATTTACCGAAACCGGGGAAATGGATATCGTCCAGGCCATCAACAAGTATGCCCGCCAGGTTCCGATTCAGCTTTTGGTAATGGTCCGTAACGAACATTCCTTTCTGGAAAACCTGCTGGTTACCCCGGTTATCGACCTGATCGGTTTCCACAGCAAAATCCCTTTTATGGTATTGCCTTTCCATCAACCGGCAGGGGACTGATCTGAGAATGGTTAACAGTTAAAAAATGCAGAAGATGAAAAAAACAGGAGTTTGGATGGACAGGAAACAGGCCTATCTGGTCACGGTGGAACAGGGACAGACGTCAATGCAGACCCTGGAATCCGGACTTGAATTCTTTAATCCCAGGGGCGGGTCCCGATCCAAAACCCGCTGGGGTCCCCAGCAGGTAGTGCACGACAGCAAATACACCGAAAGAGAGAACCATCAGCTTCGCACCTATTTTGACAACCTGGCGAAAGCCCTGAAAGCTTCGGATGCCATTGTGCTTTATGGGCCGGCCGGCACCAATGCCCAGTTCAAAAAACGCCTGGACCGGGATCATCCAGAGCTGGCCTCCCGGGTGCTTGATGTGCTGACTGCGGACAGCATGACGGAGGCCCAGGTGAAGGCCCTTGTCCGGGATTATTTTGACGACACCTAACTCCAGAAGCCCATCCTCAATGAAAAGGAACCCCATGATCGTGAAGTCCTCGGGCGAAAAGATGCCCTTCGCCCCGGAAAAGCTCCGGAAATCACTCCTCCACAGCGGCGCCCCTTCAGGGGTTGTGGATACGATCGTCCAAAAGGTATCCGGAGAGATCTATGAGGAGATGTCGACAAGGGAAATCTACAACCGCGCCTTTGCACTGCTTAAAAAATACAGGGAATCCTGCGCATCCCGGTACAAACTAAAAAAGGCGATCTACGACTTGGGACCTACCGGATTCCCCTTTGAAAGATTCGTCAGTGCCGTGCTGAACCATTCCGGGCATAAAACAAGGATAAACCAGATCTACAAGGGCCATTGTGTGGATCACGAGATCGATGTGGTAGCCGAAAACTCCAGGGGCACCACCCTGATCGAATGCAAGTTCCATTCAGACGAAGGAAAGAAATGCGACGTAAAAATCCCGCTTTATATCCATTCCCGTTTCGAGGACATAGAACGCTGGAATGAAAACAGGGGAGATTCCCGGATACAGCTGAAACCGGCCTGGGTAGTTACCAATACCAGGTTCACCAGGGACGCTGAGAAATATGGAAAATGTGCAGGCCTCTACCTGCTCAGCTGGAATTATCCCCCGAAGAATAGCCTAAAGCGACGGATTGACCGCTCCGGCCTGTACCCGATTACCGTGAGTACGCTCCTCAGTGCCCGGGAAAAGGAATTTCTTCTGGGGCGCGGAGTTGTGTTGTGCAAAGAATTGTTGGGAGCCCCTTATTTGCTCGACCATATGGGTATTTCCGATCCGAGGAAAAAGCGGATACTTTCGGAATTCAACCAATTGTCTAATGTTTTTTCCACCTCATGAAATCTGTGAAACTACATTTTTGGGGTGCTGCCGGATGCGTTACAGGTTCGAAATACCTGCTGGAGTTTGATACCCGGCGCATCCTTGTGGATTGCGGTATGTTTCAGGGTCTTAAAAGCCGTAGGGTCCTTAACCGGGAGCCCTGGCCGGTAGCCCCTTCCAGCCTGGATTCAGTTCTGATCACCCACGGACATCTGGACCATGTGGGCATGCTGCCGGCCCTGGTCCGGGATGGATTCTCCGGGCCCATCTACGGGACGGCCCCCAGTCTTGAAGTAGCCCGTATCGTTATAGAAGACAGTGCCAAGATCCATATGGAGGAAGCACAGCGGGCCCTGGAGGAAGGATACAGCAAACACGACAAGCCCCTTCCCCTGTATACCCTGGAGGATGCCAGGGCTGCAGCAGCGCAGTTTCAGGCGGTACCCAAAGATACCTGGCAAAATGGCCCGGAAGGGGTAAGGTTCCGGTTTCGCTATAACGGCCATATCCTGGGGGCCAGTTTCATAGAACTGGATCTCGGTGGAAAGCGTTTTGTGTTTTCCGGGGATGTCGGACGACCCTGTGATGAACTGCTCGGCCCGCCCGAACGTCCGGAACGGGCTGAGGTTCTCCTTCTAGAGAGTACTTATGGGAACAAGGTGCATCCGGATACCGACATTGAAGCCCTGTTGGCAGAAGAGATTAAGGGGGCCATAGGGGAAAGGGGCGCCTGCATCATCCCCAGCTTTGCCGTGGAGCGCCTGCAGACCGTTATGTTCCTGCTTTGGAAACTGCTGAAGACCAATCGGATCCCCCGCCTACCCATCTATGTGGACAGCCCCATGGGGGAAAATGTACTCGACCTCTTTGAGCGGTTCCAGCACTGGCACAAGCTGCCCATGGAAGATTATACAGGAATGCGGCGCCAAATGGAGATCATTACCGAATACCGGGACACCTGGAAGGCTATTGACGATCCCAGGCCCAAGGTGGTAGTGGCGGGGAGTGGCATGCTGAGTGGCGGAAGGGTCCTGACCTACCTCAGTCAGTTGCTCGACCGGGAGAGCACGCGTATTCTCCTGGTCGGATATCAGGCGGAGGGCACAAGGGGAAGGAACCTACTGGACGGGGCCCATGAACTGAAAATCTTCGGAAAGTACATTCCCGTCGCCGCCCGGGTAGTTGTGCTGGAAACCCTGTCTGCCCACGCGGATCAGGGAGAGCTCCTGGACTGGGTAGCCCTCATCAGTCCCCCCCCGCAGCAGGTATTCCTTGTGCACGGGGAACCCACCGCCCAGGATGCATTTCGAATTAAACTAAGGCAGGAAAAAGGATGGAAGGCAGTTATTCCCGCACTTTTCGAATCCGTTGAAATTCCTCTGGACACCTCCTGACCTTTATCATGGGATATAGGTCTTGAATGGACTATTTTGTAAGTTGTAAAAACGAGAACCATGGATTCCAAACCACCCAACGATCCCGGAAAATGGCAAAAGCGCATCCTGGCCATGGAGCGGGACCTTCAATTCATCTATTTCCTTCTGGGAGCCCCTGTTTACAAGGGGCAGAGCCCTAATTTGTATGAGCGCCTGCAACAGTATGGCGCCCAGGCGGGGGCAATGGAGGAAGACCTCAGGCAGCTGGGACCCGGACAGGAAGGAGCACTGCTGGAATTTGAAAGTCGGCTGATGGACTGGAAAGCCGCGGTATACGAATTTCTTGAAAGCAAAATATAGCCTATGATCCAATTTCTGAAGAGGTCCGTTAGAATAACCCGGGGCAATGCCGGTCCGAAGGGAGTGGGTATCCTTCTTGTTTTTCTGTTGCTGACTTCCTGTACGACCATAAAGGTGGAAAGCAGCTACAAAAACCCGGAGGTGGTGCTTTTCCATGCCAACCGGGTATTGGTGGTGGGGATGACCCCGGATATGGGAGCCAGGGAGCAGTTTGAAACAAGGTTGCAGGATGAATTCCGCACAAGGGGCGTGGAAGCTGTTCGGAGCATCGACCTGTTTGATGTGGCCTTTACCCTTGCTGAGCGGACAGAGGCCGAACTGGACCGCGTGGAGCAACAATTGCTGGACAAGGATTTCGACGCCATCCTGTTTACAAAATTAGTGGATGTGGAAATGCGCCGTTCCCTGGGCGGTCATATCAGTGAAATGGGTAAGACCTATGACCGATTCCGGGAGGATTACCTTATCCACCAGGGCATTTACTACAACCTTAATGATGTCGACCCAAAAGAAGATTATTATGCGGAGACGTCCCTTTACTGCATTTGTGTCGGAAAGGAGCGGGAACTGATCTGGCGGTCCGAGGTACGCATTAAGCAGACCCGGAATCCGAAAAAGGTCATCCGCCAGTACACCAAACTCCTCATTTCCTCCCTGGAAGGCCAGCAGCTGATCATCGGACATCCCACTTTTTGAGCCTGGGATTACAGCAGCGGGCTGATCGTACGGGCAGCTCCCTCCGCCAGCCGGTACCTCCAGGGGCGCTGACGGAAAGTCTGGTACTCCAGCTCATCGCTCTTATGGCTGTCCGCTTCGAAGTAATTTCGCAATTCCCGGGCAGCTGCTGATTCGTAGATCACGGCATTTACCTCGTAGTTATGCTGGAAACTCCGGTCGTCCACATTAGCGGTTCCTATGGTACATACAGCATCGTCCACCGTAATAATCTTGCTGTGCAGGAACCCTTCCGGATATAGGTAAATCCGGATTCCGGCCTTGAGGAACCTTTGAAAATAGGAGCGAACACACCAGGTCACCACGGCGCTGTCTGCCTGGGCAGACATCATCAATCGGACGTCGACACCACTCAGGGCCGCGGTATGGAGCGCAGTCATGATCGCATGACTCGGTATAATATATGGGTTGGTGATATAAACGTGGGAGCGGGCGCTGTTGATGAGGGAGAAATAAAGTTTTTCCATAAGCGGGAAATCGTCATCCGGGCCTGTGGCAAGGATTTGTACCCGGTTATTTCCAGGGGGTTCTTTAAAGGCGGGGGCCTTGATCTCAAGCCGTTTTCCACTTACCAGCTCCCAATCATTGATGAAAACGGCATCCAGCTGATGGGCCGCATGCCCCCTTACCATCAGGTGCATGTCATGCCACATCCCCAGGGACCGGTCCCCTTTCAGGTATTTGTCCGAAATATTGATACCCCCGGTAAAGGCAATTTTACCATCCACCACGATGATCTTCCTATGGTTGCGGTAGTTAAGGGAAGTCAGAAACTTCCCAAAACGATAGGGAAGAAAGTTGTGAACTTCGATCCCGGCATCCCGCAGGCGTTTCAAATACCCTCTGCTGAGGGAAAGACTGCCGATGCTGTCGTAGATCAACCGTACTTCAACCCCTGCAGCTTCCTTTCGGACGAACAGGTCCAACAGGCGGTCGGCCAGTTCCCCTTCCTCGAAGATGTAGTATTGCACATGGATGCTTTCCTCAGCTGCCTGCAGGGCTTCGAAAATACGGTTGAAGGTATTTTTCCCGTCCTTGAGAAGCTCAAGTTCATTGTTAGAAGAAAGGTGAAATCCCGCATGTTTTTCGATGAGCGTCCGGATTTGTCCCAGGCGATTGCTGAGGTCTGGTACGCTGGGCTGTGAACCCGACCTCAGCAATCGCCAGATCGGAAGAGCACACGTCTGAACTCCAGTCACATGTCAGAATCT
>CBDUBB010000089.1:0-8310 GCA_965365265.1 uncultured Flavobacteriaceae bacterium | reverse complement strand
GTTTACGTCGAGCAGGGTTCGGACATCGATCGGGAGCTTTACCTGAGCATGCTGAATTACCTCTCCGGAGAATATGAATACCAGGGGGACTACGCCAGGGCGCTTAACGGGTATCTCACGGCCCTCGAACTGGCTGAAGCGCAGGAAGAACTTTTGTTGCAGTCAATCATTAACGAAAACATTGCCTACCTCTACGCGAGCCAGAAATATTACGACGAATCCCTGGAATACTACAATAAGGTTAAAAGACTCAACGATTCCCTTGGAAATGAAATTGCCCAGGCCGAAACGATGAGCAACCTGGCTTCCGTGTACGCGGACATGGAAAAACTCGAATACGCCATGTTCAATGTGAATCGGAGCATCGATATTTTCGAGAAGCACCATATTATGGACTGGCTTGCCTTTGCCTATGAAACCAAGGGAAAGGTGTACCTGAAGAAGTACAACTATAACTGGGCGCTTTACTGGTATCACCAGAGCGAAATGCTTCACCAGGAGCTGGACGATGACCGGGCCCGTATCGACCTGTACAATGGCATGGCAGAGGCCCATTTTGGACTCGAAAATGACAGCCTTGCTGCACAGTACGCCACGAATGCGTTTAAAATCAGCAATAACATTCATTTTGTGGAAGGCACGCAGAAATGTGCCCGTACCCTGTACAATATCTACAGGAAAAAACAGGATTATGCCACTGCCCTGGCCTATCATGAACTCTACCAGGAGCTGTCAGATTCCCTGAGCAGGAACGAAAACAAACAGAGCCTGAGCCTGCTGAAAACAAAGACTGAGTACGAGCGGCAGAAAGAAACCCTGATCAGAGAAAATGAGAAGGCGCTGGCGCAGCAAAACCGGTATATCAAAGTAGGTACTATCCTATTGCTACTGGCGATTCTGGTGATCTACCTGGTGCTGAGAAGCAAGAAATTACAGCAACAACTTACCCAGGAATTAAAGGTGAAGCACCAGCTGCTTGAAAAGCGGAAATCCGAATTACAGGTGAATAATGAAACGAAGACCAAGCTGTTTTCAATTATTGGCCACGACCTCAGAGGCCCTATAGGAGCCCTGAAGGAACTATTGAAAATGTTCAAGGACGGAGAGATCTCCCAGGAGGAATTTCGATCCTACCTGCCCAAGCTCCGGGCAGATGTGGACCATATCTACTTCACCCTGAACAACCTGTTGTCCTGGGGGCATTCCCAGCTCAATGGCTCTGTGACCAAACCCGCTGCTGTAGCCTTAAAGCAAATTGTTTCGGATAATATGAAACTGCTGGCCGAAATCGCCGAGAACAAATTTATCCGAATCGTCAATAATGTCCCTACCAATACGGAGGTCTGGTCCGATCCAAACCAGATTGACATCGTAGTTCGGAATCTGATCAGCAATGCCCTTAAATTTACCCCTGAAAATGGAATGGTCACCATCAGTGCGGATGAAAAAGAGGATCACTGGGTAGTTTCCATCAGGGATACCGGAGTCGGTATGGACCGGGTGACCCTCCAAAAAATATTTGAAGAGAAAAACAACCATTCCACCTACGGTACCGCCAATGAAAAAGGAACAGGTTTAGGCTTGTCGTTGTGTAAAGAAATGGTTGAGAAGAATCACGGTAAAATATGGGTGGACAGTATGTTGCGAAAGGGAAGTACCTTTTATTTCACCTTGCCCAAATCTGCAGAAAGCTACGTTAAGGCCGTCTAAAGAAGGGCGTCCAGTTCCCGTACCGCCACGGGGCGCTCCGCGGTAAATCCCTCGGCGTATTCCACGCCGATAAGCCTGCCCAGATCCCGGGCCCGATAGGTAACGCTGTCGAGGAAATTCCTGCTGCTGATCGGTGTTTCCGGCTCCTCACTCTCCGGATCAAAAAACTGGGAGTCATAGGCCCGGATGGCCTCCAGCTTCTTTTCGATAAACCCGGATACATCAATGGCGACATCAGGGGTCAGGTTTTTCCACTGAATATAGTGATAGACCTGTTTGGGCCTCCACGCATCCTGCCATTCCTCATACCCTTCCAGACGGGTATCGATCTTGACCAGCCCGCTCAGGAAACAGGCATCGCTCACCAGGGAACTACCCCTGGCGTGGTCGATATGCCTGTCCTCTATCGCATTGCACAAAACTATTTCCGGCCGGAACCGCCTGATCTGCCTTACAATGGCCAGTTGATGCTCCCTGTCGTTCTGAAAAAAGCCATCGCTAAATTCCATGTTCTCCCGAACCGAAATCCCCAACAGCTCTGCAGCACGGGCGGCTTCCCTGTCCCGGATGGCGGCCGTACCCCTGGTACCGAGCTCCCCTCGCGTCAGGTCGATGATTCCCACTTTCTTTCCAAGGGAGACCTCCTTGGCGATGGTAGCACCTGCCCCGAGTTCAGCATCGTCGGGATGCGCACCAAATACCAGTATATCCAGTTTCATTTGAATGGGTGACTTTAAGATTTAGGCACTGCTGCCGATTTGGTTGACAAAGCCCGCTCAAGGGCCTGGGTAAGGTCGGATCTCAGGTCCTCAAAATCTTCGATACCCGTGGAAAAACGGATCAATCCCTCACGGATTCCAGCCTGCTCCCGTTCTTCAGGACTCAAAAGCCCGTGGGAAGTTTGGGAAGGCGCCAGCAACGTGCTTTCCACTCCTGCAAGGCTCATGGATGCCTTTATCCACCGCAGGGATTTCATAAAGACCTGCCTGTCAATCGAGGGAGCCAGCTCAAATGAGAGCATTCCCCCAAAACCGCGCATCTGCTTTTTTGCGATATCATGCCCGGGATGGGCTTCCAACCCCGGATAGTATACCCGGTCAATATGCGGATGTTTCGACAAAAATCCGGCCAGCAGCATAGCGTTTTCATTCTGTGCCTTTACCCGGATTCCCATGGTCTTCAAACTGCGTTCAAGCAACCAAACCGTATAGTCGCTCAGACTGCCACCTAGATTTTTCGCGAGCTGGAAGATCTGATCCACATCCTCTTTGCTGCCCGCCACGGCCCCTGCACAAATATCGGAATGCCCGCCCATATACTTGGTCGCGCTGTGGATGATAATATCGATGCCGAAGTCCGATGGGTTTTGGTTGACGGGGCTGGCGAACGTATTGTCAATCATGGTTTTTATTCCCCTGGATCGTGCCAGTTTTGCCACTGCCTCCAGATCCGTTAGTGTCAACAGGGGGTTCGAAGGGGTTTCCAGGTAGCATACCCGGGTATTAGGCCGTATGGCATTTTCATAGTCAGCCACCCCCGGCTCGTCGATAAGCGTGTATTCAATCCCGTATTTGCCAAATTCCTCCGCCAGTAGGTTGTAGGTGCCTCCGTAGATCTGACGGGGGATCACGAGGTGGTCACCTTTCCGCAGAAAAGCGAGCAGACTTGTGCTTACGGCTGCCATGCCGCTTCCGAAGATCAGGGCAGAGTCTGTATGCTCCAGGGCGGCGATCTTACGACACAGGGCCTCCTGGTTCGGTGTGTTGAAATACCGGGGATACCGTTTGACATCCACGTCTTCGAACGCATAGGATGTGCTCATGTAAAGCGGGGATACAGCCCCCCTGAATTCCCGGTCTTCTAATTCCCCAACATGGGTGCAGATGGTGTTTATCCCTTTGGAAGTCTTGTCCATAGTCAACGAGCAAAATGTAAAGGTAACAATTTAGTCCTACCCTCCTTCTGGAAACTCCTCCTGGGAAAGCCTGACAGCTTCTCAGGTTTTCAGTTTCCCGTTTTTATAGTAGGTCCTGTATTTCCAAAAACTCAGCGCCCCAAGCACGAATACGCCTCCCAGGGTATACCATACAAAAGTAGGGGTAATCACCTGGTCCCCGCTCGCATAACTATGCAAACCAACCAGGTAGAAGTTCACCCCAAAATAGGTCATCATGATGCTGGAAAAGGCCAGGATGCTTAGAAAGTTAAAGGTCCAGGCGCCGCGCAGGCCGGGGACCAGACGGGTATGTATCACAAAGGCATAGACCAGGATGGAAATAAGGGCCCAGGTTTCCTTCGGGTCCCATCCCCAGTAACGCCCCCAGCTTTCATTGGCCCACTGCCCTCCCAGGAAATTGCCAATAGTGAGCATAACCAGGCCAATGGTCAGTGCCATCTCATTGATGATGGTAAGCTCCCTGAGATTGAATTTCATCTTCTCTAGATTGTTCTTATTGGTCAGCAGGATGAGAATCAAAGAAACCACCCCCAGGATCATCCCCACGGTAAGCGGGCCGTAACTGCCCACGATAACCGCCACATGGATCATCAGCCAATAGCTGTCCAGGACCGGTACCAGGTTTGCGATGGCCGGATCCACCCAGCTCTGGTGTGCAATCCACAACAACATGGAAGTCACAAAAGCGGAGGCGGCAATGGTCATATTGCTCTTATTCCCCAGCCAAAGCCCCATTCCCATGCAGGCCCAGGACACATAGAGGATGCTTTCGTAGGCATCACTCCAGGGTGCGTGTCCCGAAATATACCACCGGATGATAAGCCCTGCCGTGTGCCAGATAAAGAAAACCACAATGGTTCCTTTGAAGAAATACGTGGTGATATCCCAGATCTTGCGCTCTCTGAAAATCCTGAAAATGACGACAAAAAACATGAACACCCCCACCAGGGCGTAATATTTGTACAGCCTGTTAAAAATATCGAGCTTGTTGTAGATAACTTCTGCCTTTACCCTGTTCTGCTCCGGAAGGACTTCATTTCCCAGTTGCTTCTGATTTGTCTTTAAGGACGACAGCAAGCTATCTGCCTGTACGTAATCTTGGTTCTCCGCTCCCTGCTGAAGGGACATCAGATAGAAAGGCACGGCCTTGTCGATAAAATTGGCATAGAGGGAATCCGGCACAGGGAACGCTCCACTGCGGAATTCCATAGCGGAAATCCATTTGTTGTTTTCGTCATTTGGCAAGGGGAAGATCCGGAGTATTTCCCCGCTAAGGGCCCTGTTGAGCAGGCTGAGCCTGAAGTAGGCATCCTTGAAATCCTGCTGGAACTTATTTGGGGTATTGGTGGCAAAAGCCTCCTGCAGGACGGGATCCAGCTTGTTCCGCCCCTGCTCGTCAAAAAAGTCGATCAGGCGGATGTATTTCTGTTCGCCAGACACGCCAATGAGGTTTCGGATACTGTCATTCTGTGCTTTTTTGTCCAGGGCAATGAATTCTGCCAGGGTCCATAGCCGCGGTTGCATCATCATGGACAACAGGACCTGGTCGGGCGACAATCCGTTGTATTGATCCCTGAAGCTGAGTTTCCTCAGAAGCTCGGACGAAAAGGTGTTGATGGGCTTCATCCGCCCCCCGTCATCCTGTATGACCAGATGTCCGAACTTCTCTGCCTGTTCCAGGGGTACGGCAGTGGCCAGTATCAGGGAATCCACCATTTCCTGGGAGGGAAGCTGGTTGTGCCCCTCGTGGTCATGGTCCGCAGGTGGGTTTTGTGCCTGAGCCATGCCCGTGGCGGAAAACAAGAGGAAAAGACACACAAGGGCCGATTTTTTCTTCCCTATTTTTTTGAGCGTTTGTTCCAGGTCCCGGAAACGGGTCCTGCCAAAGAACATGATGCCCAGCAAGCCGATGTAGAGCAGAAAATACCCTATGTAGGTTATCCAGGTTCCCCAGAAATCGTGGTTTACGGAAAGAACCGTCCCCTTTTCATCAGGGTCAAAGCTCGCCTGAAAAAAGCGGTATCCTCTATGGTCAAGGACGTGGTTCATGTAGATATCATAATCAAACGGACGGTCGTCAATTACCGTTATTTTACTCATAAAGGAGGAGTACGCCTTCTGGGTGCCCGGGTACTTTTCAGCGATGAAGTCGTTCAGGGTGATGCTGAAAGGCAACTCCCGCACCTTGGACCCATAGGCCATGCGGAAGGTCAGCCCCCCGACCTCAAACGGATCCGTATATCTGGACCTGCCTTTACCCCCCATCAGCGCCTTCTGTACCGTCTCTCCCTGAGACGTGATGTTTACCAGGAGGGCGTCCGGATCATTGTCCATCTGCTCTTCCTCCGGAATTTGTGTAGCATTGTAGCTTCCGCGCATCGGGGGCTGGGGAAGCACGAACTGCGTGCTTCCAATCGAGTACAGGGACCTCAAATAAAGGGTCTGCAGGCTGTCTTTCCCAAGGGTACCGTTGAATTGATCGGCCATCCGCATAAAACTCCCTTCAAAGGGCGAACGGATCGACATGCTGTCTTCGGAAATATGGATATTGATGGCACCTTCCACTGGATTGTTGAAGCTGAACAGGACATCGTGGATGCTTTCCACCTTGCCCTCCTCGAGGTAATGATCGTGACGGCCCCCACCCCCGGATTCCACAATTTTCAGGAACTGGGACCCGGATTCATCGGGAACCACGCCAATACGGGCATGTTCGATAAAGCCGGCATAGGAGATCTCGAAGGGAATCCCGTCAAAATCCTCTTTCCACGGGAGGGAGGATTGAATGGCTTCCCCGGTCACAATTAGATCGTCCTCCAGGGCCTTGCGCTGCATCTGACCGTCCTTTTCCCCGTCCACGAAAACCGTTAGGTAGGTCTTGTCGGAATAAAATATGTTCTCCGTGGCCCCTTCCCGAATGGGCATCATGCCCTCATAACTAATATACCGGGTCACAAAAGCCCCTACGATGATCAGTATCCAGGATATGTGCAACAGCAGCACCGGCCATTTTTCCCACTTTAGGAGTTGGTACCTCCTGATATTTCCGATAAAATTTATGAGGAAAAGCGCCATGACGGCCTCAAACCACCAGGCATTGTAGATCCAGACACGGGCCGTTTCAGTACTGTACCAGCTCTCTATAAAGGTCCCAAATGCCATGGCAACAGCCATGAACAGGAACAAAAAGGCCATAAGACGGGTTGAAAAAAGAATTTTTCCAAGGGTATGTAGCATGTCGTCAGTGTAAAAACAACCCCAAAAATAGGGGATTTGAGGCAAAAATACGTGAGGAGTTCCTCGCGTTAAAATCTAATTTGTTAAAAAGATCTGTTTTTCGGTCACACAGGCATAAAGAAACTGTCCTGAAGGAAATGCCAGGGTGTTTTTAAGGCTGTTGCCTTCCTGATTTGAATATATGGCTATTTTTACGCTGTTATAAAGGTTGTACTTATCGGAAGTGGCAATGTTGCCTACCATTTGCACAGGGCGCTGCATCGTTCAGAAGGCATTGAGCTCAAACAGGTAGTGGCCAGGCGAATTGAGGCCCTTTCCGATTTTGAACCCCAGGTTCCGCGTGGCATCCTGGGCGATCCTGTAGCAGAGGCGGATGTCTATGTGATCGCAGTGGCTGACGGTGCAATCGAAGAAGTGGCCGGGCAGCTCCACAAAGGCCCGGGGTTGGTGGTTCACACCTCGGGCGCCCGCGACCTGCAGGCACTTGAGGGTGTTTCCCGCCCCGGGGTCTTATATCCGCTGCAAACTTTCAGCCGGGGCCGCGAACTGGATTTTGAGGAAATCCCATTGTGCATCGAAAGCAGACATCGGGAGGACCTGCCCCTGCTTCGCTCGCTGGCCAATGCCCTGAGCCGGCAGGTCGTGGAACTGGATCTGTCGGCGCGAAGGCGGCTTCATCTGGCGGCAGTGTTTGTCAATAACTTCTCTAACCACATGGTTTATCTGGGGGAAGCCCTCTGCCGTGAGGCGGCGGTCCCGGATCGTTTGTTGCAACCGCTGCTTCGCGAAACCTATGCCAAACTGGAAAGCCTGACCGCGTACCAGTCCCAGACAGGTCCGGCGCGACGCCGGGACCGGATCACTCAGGAAGCGCACCTGAGCCAGCTGAAGGATTCCCTCCAAAGGCAATTGTACCAGATAATTTCAGAATCCATACAACAAACCTATGACTAAGAACTACAAGGAACGCCTTAAGGATATTACCACCTTTGTTTTTGATGTGGACGGGGTCTTTACAGACAGTTCCATTCTGATCACCACCAAAGGCGAACTCCTTCGAAAAATGAGTGTGAGGGACGGATATGCCGTAAAGACAGCCCTGAATCAGGGGTATCGAATTTGCATCATCAGCGGAGGCACGAACGAAGGGGTTCGCGAGCGGATGCAGGCCCTGGGGGTCACCGATATTTTCCTTGGAGCGGCCTACAAGGAGGAATCCCTGAGGGAGTACCTCATGGATTATGACATCAGGCCCGAAGAAGTGCTCTATATGGGAGACGATATCCCGGACATCCCCGTATAATTCTTTTACCATTTGACCGGAGTCGCTGCGGATTTCGAAGCCGATCTTGGCCTCATAGGAGATTTTCCGATGGTTGAAGCCGCCGGCTATCTTGCCGATGACG
>CBDUBB010000088.1:0-8310 GCA_965365265.1 uncultured Flavobacteriaceae bacterium | reverse complement strand
TCGAAATACGCCTGTCACCAGCTACCTTAAATCCTAAGAATCTTAGTAGATTTGAAGACCTGAGAAATCACCCATTTATGTCTGACAAAAAACGCCTTTTCCTCCTCGATGCCTACGCCCTTATCTTCCGGGGCTATTACGCCCTGATCAAAAACCCGCGCATCAATTCCAAGGGGATGGACACTTCGGCCATCATGGGATTTATGAACTCTCTCTTCGATGTGATCAAACGGGAACAGCCCGACCACCTGGCCGTATGTTTTGACAAGGATGGAAGCACCGAGCGCACCGAATTATTTCCGGAGTACAAGGCCAACCGGGATGAAACTCCGGACGCCATACGCGTTGCAGTACCCTGGATACAGAAGATCCTGAAAGCCATGCATATTCCCTGCATCGAAGTTTCCGGCCTGGAGGCCGACGACATTATCGGCACCCTGGCCAAACAGGCTGAAAAGGAAGGGTACCGGGTATACATGGTCACTCCTGACAAGGATTTCGGACAGCTTGTTTCAGAGAATATTTTTATGTACCGGCCCTCCCGGATGGGGAATGGCATTGAGATCTGGGGGATTCCTGAGATCCAGAAGCGCTTTGGGGTAGATAAACCGGAACAGGTCATAGACTATCTCGGAATGATGGGGGACAGCAGTGATAATATTCCAGGGCTCCCCGGGGTGGGTGATAAGACCGCCAAGAAATTCATCTCCCAATTCGGTTCCCTGGAGGCCCTTTTGGAAAACACAGACCAGCTTACGGGAAAGATGAAGGAGAAGGTGGAGGAAAATGCAGCGCTCGGGCGGCTGTCCAAAAAGCTGGCCACCATCTGCGTGGACTGCGAGGTCACCTTCGACGAGAAGGATTTTGAACTCAGTGTGCCGGACAGTCAGAAAGTACAGGAGCTCTTTGAGGAACTCGAGTTCCGAAGGCTCAAAGAGCAGTTTGTCAAGATCTTTTCAGGGGAGGTGGAAAGCACCCCCACTCAGGTCAGCAGCACGGAAACAGCCATAAAGCAAAAGCGCGAGGCAGGCAGCGGCCAGTTTTCCCTTTTCGGGGAGGATGCGGGTGAAGGAAAAGTAGAGACTTTCAGCGGAAGGATGACCCTGGGGGAAGTGCCCCACCTCTATCAGCCCGTTAAAAAGGGAAAAGCCCTGCAGCTTTTTCTAAAAAGCATGATGCAGCAGAAAAGGGTCTGTTTCGATACGGAGACCACTTCCCTGAATCCACTGGAAGCCGAACTGGTGGGGATTGCCTTCAGCTGGGAGGCGCATAAGGGCTTTTACGTTCCCTTCCCGGAAGATCAGGAAGAAGCCTCAGACCTCCTAGGGGAACTCAGGCCCTTCTTTGAATCCCACGAGATTGAGAAGGTCGGGCAAAACCTGAAATACGACATCAAAGTGCTCCACCGGTATGGGATGCCCGTTATGGGGCCACTCTTCGATACCATGCTGGCGCACTACCTTATAAACCCGGACATGCGCCACAACATGGATGTCCTGGCGGAGACCTACCTTAACTACAGCCCGGTTTCCATCACTGAACTGATTGGAAAAAAAGGAAAGAACCAGTTGAGCATGCGGCAGGTGCCCCTGGAACAGGTAGCCGAATATGCTGTGGAAGATGCTGATATCACCATGCAGCTCGCCACGCATTTTGCCCCGGAGCTGCAGGAAGCCAAAGTGCTAAAATTGTTTACGGACATCGAAATCCCGTTGCTGCGCGTACTGGCCGACATGGAACTGGAAGGCATCAACCTGGATGCCGGGTTCCTTGGCCACCTTTCGGGAGAACTTGAAAAGGACATCGCCTCCCTGGAACAAAGGATCTATGAGGAAGCCGGAGAATCCTTCAATATAGGCTCCCCGAAACAACTTGGGGAAATCCTTTTTGATAAATTGAAACTGGTAAACAAGCCCAAGAAAACGCGGACCGGACAGTATTCCACAGCGGAAGATGTGCTCTCGGGCCTGGCTAAAGACCACGCGATCATCCGGGACGTGCTCGAATACAGGGGGCTGACCAAGCTGAAAAGCACCTATGTGGATGCCCTGCCTGAACAGGTAGCGCCTTCCACCGGACGCGTACATACCGATTATATGCAGACCGTGGCCGCCACGGGACGTCTGAGCAGCAACAACCCCAACCTGCAGAATATCCCGATCCGCACGGAGCGGGGACGGCAGATCCGTAAGGCTTTTATCCCCCGAAATGCCGATTACAAGTTGCTGGCAGCCGACTATTCCCAGATAGAACTCAGGATCATTGCCGCCCTGAGCGAGGAGACCACGATGATCGATTCCTTTAAACGGGGTGAGGACATCCACGCCTCCACGGCAGCCCAGGTGTTTAAAGTACCCCTGGAAGAAGTGACACGGGAACAGCGTTCCAATGCCAAAACGGTCAATTTCGGGATCATCTACGGGGTCTCTGCTTTTGGGCTCAGCAATCAAACCAGCCTAAGCCGTACGGAAGCCAAGGAACTGATCGATACCTATTACGAAACCTATCCAAAGCTCCGGACTTACATCAGCAATCAAATTGATTTTGCCCGGGAACACGGATACGTACAAACCGTATTGGGGCGCCGCAGGTACCTGAAGGACATCAACGGGAGCAATGCGGTGGTCCGCGGGGCTGCCGAACGAAACGCGATCAATGCCCCCATACAGGGAAGTGCGGCAGACATCATTAAGATTGCCATGATCCGGATTCATCAAAAACTACAGGAAAAAGCGTATAGGACGAAAATGCTGCTCCAGGTACACGATGAACTGGTATTCGATGTGTACCTCCCTGAGCTGGACGAAGTAAGCCAACTGATCAGGTCCGAAATGGAAAACGCCTATTCCCTCGCCGTTCCACTTGTGGTGGATATCGGAGTGGGCGATAACTGGCTCGAAGCCCATTAACCCCGAAGAAGGGTTCGCTATTTATCTCCTTTCAAAGATCAGGGACCCGCTGTTTCCGATATCGTCGAATTCGGAACCTTCCAAATCGAAGGTAAGCCGGTCGCCGGACAGTATCACGCCTATGGTCTCGGTCAATCCCGTGGAGTCCGTGACCTCCAGCTGACCGTTCTCATAGGTGTAGGTGGCATTTTCCGTATCGCTCTCCGTAGGACAATCAATACTGAGACCTCCCGTGAGGAGGGCGCCGTAATCAAGGTAACTCAGCGAGGTCTGAAAAAGCGCGGTTCCATTTTCTTCAAACTCCAGGGTGATAAGGTAGCATCCCTGTAAGGCGAGAAGGCTTACCAACTGTTCTGCAGCTTCTTCTTCCGGGGTAGTCCCATCGAGTTCCAACGCTACCAGGTCCCAGGTGCCTACAATGGAATTCGCGCCGGAATCCCCATCATCCGAGGAACAGGAAAACAGCAGCGCACTTAACAATACAGTTAAAAATATCTTGATTTTCATAGAATCTTGGTTTCTAGGTATAACGCTGAAGAAATGAAAATAGTGCGGGGGGGCCTTAAAATGCAAAGCGGTAGGTCGCCTTCAGCAAAAATATGTTGGAGGCAAGCCCATTCCCAAAAATGTTGGATTCCAGGTTGGGAAGCAAATTCAAAGTAGGGTCCCCTGAAGTCGTGATGTCCTGGGACCAAACCAGAAAGAGTTCAGATCCGGGGATATATTCCCAGCGCACCACCAAATTCGATCGGAACTGTACGAATGAGAAGTCCGGGTTGTCGAACGTAAAATCAGGCTGGCCGTCCAGGTTCTCATCCACCAGATAGACGTTATCGTCCAGGGTGATTTCATCGGGTCCGTACGGGCGAAAACGGTCTTCAAAATACACGGCCAGGGGGTCGGTGATGGCTTTGAACTGGGAGTAGGTTCCCTGAGAAATAAAGGGCTGGCCCCAGTATTGAATAGTGAGGTTGGGGTTGATCGTATAATTCAGGCGAAGGGAGAGGGAGAGGGTCTCCTGAGAAATGGTGCCGTTCAGGTAGCGGGTATCCCCTGCCACATCGATGTTGTTCACCCATTGCAGCTGGTCCTTGTTAACAGACAGATTCGGAAGTATGGATACTTCCAGCGCATTGGTTGGCTGGTAGGTGAAGCCGGCTTCTAGGAAGAATCGCCTGAATGAATTATCCAGGGCCTGCCGTCCGTTGTAGAAAGCGCTGAAGCGGAGTTTTTTCCTCCTGTCGGTATTTACGCTGTTCCAGTAACTGAATTCAGGGGATATCCTTAGCCGTGGGCCCCCTCGAAGGGCGAAATTGGAATACTGAAGGGGCGCATAGTTAAGTCCGATATTGGAAAACCAGTTATTGGCCCAGTTCTGCCAGCTGTTGGTGTTGAACCTGAGGTTATTCATATATCCGCCAAAATCCCAGATTGCCCAGTGGTTGTAATTAATTCCAACCCGCCGAAAGGTTTTATCAGGTTTCAGGCTCTGGTACCCCACCCAGGTATAGTGCCGGAAATCATCTGCCTGCCGCTGGAATCCGATGTCGTTTAATTCGAGCTGGGGAGATCTCCAGGTAGCGCCACTCTCAAACCTCCAGTGGCCATTCCCCACCTTGCCCACCTGGAAGTTTCCCCCGGTACCGGTGAGCGAAGTCCGGGTTGGGTCCACTTCCACATGGGAGGCACCCTCCCTTTGGAAGAGGTGGGTGATGCTCTCCTGGGTCAGGCGGATGGCTTCCTCGCTTCCCTGCACATGACTCCAGACAAGGCCTCCCCCTACATACCAGTCACGGTTGTTCCATTGGTGTTTGAAATCCAGCCCTCCCGTATAGGCGGCGGTATGCAAAAAATCCAGGGAAGAAGGGAGGTTTTCCCGGTTGGTGGCCGTAACGATGGTCCCGAAATAGGTATCCCCCTCATTGAAATCCTTCTGTATCCGCCCTACCAGGTAATTGGTCAGGGGCTCCACCATTTCCTTCCTTCGGTCGCCCAGGTTGTCGATAACTGCCACCCTTCTGGCCGTAACGCTTTCCAGGACCCCCAGGGACCATCCGCTCCGGGTTTTCCCGCTGAATTTGGCGGCCCCCAGGATAGGGGTGTTTTCAGGTATGTCCACATATTCATCTCCAGTGAGCTGGGGATAGCCCTGTGGATCCCGCCCTATCCGACGGGAATAGAAGACATTGTCAGAACCGAAGGTGTTTCCCGCTATGGATTGGGACAATGGATAGTTGAAGATGTTCTTGTTCTCCACAAAGAACGGCCGCTGTTCCCTGAAGAATATCTGAAAGCCATCCAGGGCGATGGCGGAAGGATCCGCCTCTACCTGTCCGAAATCCGGATTGATGGTAAGGTCCAGGGTAAGGTCATTCGTAATTCCGATTTTGGCGTCCAGCCCAGCGGTCAGGGTCATATCACTTCCATCTTCAAAAGGATTTCCTTCCTGAGGCTCAAAACTCCGGCTTTGAGCGACCGTGTAAGGCTGAATTTCCAGTTGCTTCTGTGACTCCAGATTCCTGAGTCCCTTTAATTCTCCAAATTCACTTACCCAGCCAGGCTGATCAACCGGCTTTCGCTGCCAGAGGGAGCGCTCCTCCTCCCTGAAAAACCGCCGGGTAGATTGCAGGCCCCAGACCTGCTCAGGCGCATCGCTGAACTTTAGCTGACTTAAGGGGATTCTGATCTCCGCCGTCCATCCGGCAGAATCGATCTGAGTCTTGGCGTACCAGATAGGGTTCCAACTCGAATCCCAGTTATTGCCGTTGTTGGAGATAAATTCATCCCCTTTTACTCCGGCTGCCGAAATACTAAAGGAAAAGGCCGTCCGCTTGTCGTTATAACTATCGATATTGACCTCGACCCAGTCTCCGGCAAACCCGTCCCTCCGGGAAAGGCGCCTCTCGATCTTATCGGGTTCCGGGTCGTGGCAGCGAAAGGCGATATACAGGTTCCTGGCATCGTAGAGAATCTTGAATTCCGTATCCACGCTTGGATCTGTATTCTCATCTGGTTGAAACTCAATATAATCTCCCCCCCAGGCTACCTGTTCCCAAACGGCGTCCGTTATTGCACCATCAATAACCGGGGCAGAATCCGGGGATATTCCCTGGGTAACATACGTTTTCCTGTCTACCAGATCATCGGTTTCCTCCTTTGCTGGGTCCGTGTCAAAAGGTAAGTCTGGCTCGCTGAATCCCTGGCCCACCAGAAAATTAGAGAAAAGGAACCCAACGACAAAAAGCGCATGTCTGGTCATGACCGTCAGTTGATTGATGTACTTTTAAAGACTTTGGCATTCTTCGAATGTTACACCTGTGACTGGCTAATTCCCAAACATCTCAGGCGCGTAAGGGAGAAGCAGGAAAAATTTCAGGAATGAGTAAAATATTGCTTATATGCCATTTGTAATTCAACTTAATAGTTGTACATTTGCAGCCCGTTTATCGGGCGTGAAGTGTTTAATTTAAAAAAGGAGTAGTGGATACATTGAGCTACAAAACCAAATCCGCCAACAGCAAGACCGTCAAAAAAGAATGGTTGCTGGTGGATGCCGATGGCCAGACACTGGGAAGGCTTGCTTCCAGGGTAGCAAACATCCTGAGGGGTAAGTACAAGACCAATTTCACCCCACACGTGGACTGCGGGGATAACGTGGTGGTCATCAATGCCGATAAAATTTCGCTTTCCGGCAACAAGTGGGACGATAAAAAATACATCCGATATACGGGCTATCCGGGAGGACAACGCGTTCGAACTGCGCGTGACCTGATGGAAAAGAAACCGACGGCCCTCGTGGAAAAAGCTGTGAAAGGAATGCTTCCCAAAAACAAACTGGGCGCCGACCTCTTCCGCAACCTTTATGTGTACGCTGGTTCGGAGCACAATCAGGAAGCACAGAAACCAAAGCAAATAAATTTAAACGACCTTAAATAATGGAGGTAATTCACAAAATCGGAAGAAGGAAGACCGCCGTTGCACGTGTTTATCTGTCTGAAGGAAAGGGCAACATTACCGTGAACAAGCGGGATCTTGCCGACTACTTCCCTACAGCAACCCTGCAATACAAGGTTCAACAGCCATTTTCCCTGACAGATACGGTAAAATCCTACGACGTCAATATTAATGTATACGGAGGAGGAATTACCGGACAGGCAGAGGCAGTTCGCCTTGCGATTTCCCGTGCACTCTGCGAAGTGGATGAAGAAAACCGGAGCGCCCTCAAGCCAGAAGGCCTGCTGACGCGGGATCCGAGAATGGTGGAGCGGAAGAAATTCGGTCAGAAGAAGGCCCGGAAGAAATTCCAGTTCTCCAAACGATAATTTCACATCCCCCCGGAGTGATTCCGGTGGGATTTTTTTAAACCCTGCCCGGCAGGATTGTATTAACCCAGTTCCTTGAAACGTTCTCCTAAGGAGAAACTAGTACAGCCCGGAAAAACCGTTGAAACCGGAACCGGAGCCGATTTGGTTTAGCATCTAAACGACAAAGGCACATCCTGACTCAGTTGGGGTTACCACTTTGCCGTTGCGCTTTCAAAGAACGTAAACTAAATAAAAAAGAATGGCTACTAACGCTGAAGTAAAAGATCTTTTAGAAGCTGGGGTGCATTTTGGACACCTCACCCGCAAATGGAATCCCAACATGGCTCCCTATATCTATATGGAGCGCAACGGGATCCACGTAATCAACCTTTACAAAACGGTCGCCAAGCTGGATGAAGCTTGCGAGGCCCTCAAGAAAATTTCTGCCTCAGGCCGCAAAATCCTTTTTGTAGCCACCAAGAAGCAGGCAAAGGACATTGTTGCAGAAAAAGTGTCTGCGGTAAACATGCCTTACATTACCGAGCGCTGGCCCGGGGGTATGCTAACCAACTTTGTCACCATCCGTAAAGCGGTGAAGAAAATGACCTCCATCGACCGGATGAAAAAAGACGGTACTTTTGACACCCTTTCCAAAAAAGAGCGACTGCAGGTAGAGCGTCTCCGCGCGAAGCTGGAAAAGAACCTCGGTTCGATCTCAGACATGACCCGGCTTCCCGGTGCCATCTTTGTTGTGGATACCATGAGGGAACACATTGCGGTAAAGGAAGCGGAAAAACTCAATATCCCCATCTTCGCCATGGTGGATACCAATTCAGATCCCCGCCCCATTGATTTTGTGATTCCTTCCAACGACGATGCCTCAAAATCCATTGACATCATCATGAGCAAGGTAACCGCAGCTGTGGCTGAAGGCCTGGCAGAACGCAAGTCTGAAAAAGCCTCTGACAAGGAGGAGAAGGAATCTGAAGGCAAAGCAGTGGCCGCCCCGGAAGCTGAAGCTGCAACGCCAGTGAAGGAAGTCTCCAAGGCGGAACCCGTAAAGGAGGAAGCTGCCAAAACGGAAGCTGCCAAAGAAG
>CBDUBB010000087.1:0-8365 GCA_965365265.1 uncultured Flavobacteriaceae bacterium | reverse complement strand
CGTAGAAAATCCACCCCCATGAGTACGAAAGCCGAGCGTACCACCGCCTATATTATTGAGACGGTGGCACCCATATTTAACAGACAGGGTTATGTTGGCACCAGCATGAGTGACCTGACCGAGGCAACCGGCCTAACCAAAGGTGCCCTCTACGGAAATTTTGAAAACAAGGATGCCCTTGCCTTGTCGGCTTTTGAATATAATTGCAAGAAGTTGCTGGCGGCTTTGGATGACGTTCTGGAGCAGCCCGGAACGGCACTGGACAAATTGTTCCGGCTTACTGACTTTTATCGCCATTACGACAGTTTTACCAGGGATATGGGGGGATGCCCGATATTGAATGTCGGAGTAGATGCCCAGTTCAACCACCGGATCCTTGCCGCAGCTGCCCGGGAAACCGCCCGCACCGTGGAGGGGAAAATCGCCCTCGTCCTGGAGCAGGGGGTCAATAAGGGGGAACTGAAACTCCCGGTTACCCCCCTTCAGTTTGCCAAGCAGTTCTTTACCATGATCATGGGGGCAGTGACCATGGCCACTGTAATGGCGGACCGCAAATACCTCCACAACACCATAGCCTACCTGGAGGTATTGATCCGTAAGGAAATAAAAAGCTGAGATTGTTTCTACTGCTGCCTAACGCACCCGGAATATCCAGAGTTCTCCCTTATAGCGCCCGCCAAATTGGCTGTCGCGTGCCTTCCTCGCCTCTCCGATACTGTTGTAACGCCCGAGGTATACGTAATTGAATTTATTGGCACTCCTGTAAAAGGACCTGGGTTCCAGCCCCCTGTCCTGCAGGCGCTGCATGAAGATGTCATAATACCGCTTTGTGCCGAACACATTGGCGATCAGATAGAACCCGGGCTGCAATCCTTCCTCCTGGCTTACTTCCTGATACTTCTCTCCTTTTTCAGGCACCACTTTCTCCCTCAGGGCCAGGGCAGCCTCTTCCGCCTCCCGGATCGAATCCTGCCTTTTCCTAAGTGCCAGGGCGGCCTCTTCCATTTGCTGGATGGAATCCCTGCTTCGCTGGAGGGCGAGTTCCTGTTCCCGTGCCACGGCATCCAGGGAATCCTGTCTGCGGGCAGCCTCCTCTATGGCCCGCTGCTGGGCATCGATTTCTGATGCAATTGCCGCCTGCTCCGGGTCCGGTTCTGCCTGCTGGACAATGAGTTCTTCCCTGGGTTCTTCTTTAGGAGGTTCAGGCCGCTTGCGCCCGAAGGAAAATGCCAGAACGACCTCATAGCTGGTGTTTCCACCCACATCGTTATCATTTGAACCAAACTCCATCAGCCCCCCAATGGAAACCCGGTCAAAGAGTTTGGCCCCGGCCCCGATTGAAAACCCATAAAAACTGTTGTATCCCGTCTGGGCCCAGTAAGAAGGTGCAGACCAAAGGGCACTCAGGCCTATCTGATTGTCAAACAAGGGGATCCTCCGGTAGTACAACTGGGGCTGCAGGAAGGTCTGGCGGCCGGCTGCATTTTCAGAAACCAGAAAGGCATACCGGCCCCTAAAGGTGATAGTCTTCTCGTCTGAGGATGTGTCGGCTTCACTTTCGGTAAAATTATAGTCGAAAAGGTTTTCAAAGGATACTCCCAACGCAAAACGTTCCACCTGCACTTCCAGGCCAGGGGCCACCTGAATGATAAAGTCCTTTACCTCATCTTCTATGGGCAGGATAGGCTCACCGGGGATGAACCGGTCATCTACCAGTTGGCGCTGGTACCCGAAAAGGTTCATTCCAAAAGCCAGGCCAAAATCACTTCCAAGGGAAAGGCGGTAAGCAAAATTCAAAACCCCTCCATTTTGCTGAAACAGGCCGGTATTGTGCTGGAAAAAGCCTGCTCCGAAGGCTACGTCCCCTTCATTGCGCAGGTAGCTCAAATAAAGGGTGGTAGGATCGGCATCGATGCTCTGCCATTGCCAGCGGGTCCATAGGGTCAGTCGCTGTTGCGCCGATTGCTGAAGCGATAAAACCGGATTCAGCAGGTTGGAATTATAATCCAGCAGGTTGTGCTGTCTGAAGTCCTGAGGCAACTCCAGGGTCTGGGATACTGCCGTGGCAGTCATCAGTAAAAACAATGCGCAGAATCCCCTTATTCCCATGAGTCGTTTGTAAAAACAATGAGTATGAAATGCTATATTTGCTCTACTACCGCGGCATTTGCGGTCATCTAAATTTACGTAAAGCGCAAAACTATGAAAAGTTTTCCCTCAATAATCTTCGGAATTTGCTTGTTAATGATCTTTTCCTGTAAGGAAGAACCTACAGAATCTATGGGGGATAGCACACCGGTGATCAGTACCTACTACCTGATCAGGCACGCCGAGAAAGACCGCTCAAATCCCGACAACCCTGATCCCGAGCTCAATCAGAAGGGACTGGGAAGGGCTATGCACTGGGCAGAAATCCTCGATGACGTCTCCCTGGATGCCATTTATTCAACCGACTACGAAAGAACCCGGATGACTGCGGCCCCGGTATCGATCAAGCAGGATATCAGCGTAACCTACTACGATCCGGCTAATTTGGACATCAATGCGTTTAAATCGGAAACCCTGGGAAAAAAGGTCCTGGTGGTCGGCCATAGCAATACGACACCGGAGCTGGTTAACCGCCTGATCGGGGAAGAGCGTTACCCGCAAATGGAAGACGATGACAACGGGGGGCTCTTTATTGTGACTGTTTTTGGCACGAACAGTTCGGTGAGCCGCCTTCAGTTCAATTGTAACTGCCCGGAATAACCTCGATATCGGTTAACTCAATCCGGGAGAGTAACTCCAAATTGCCCTCGGTAAAGAGGCTGTCCAGGGATGTGACCGGCAGGGGGCCTTCGTATTTGAAATTCCGGTAATCCACAAAGCGGATTCCACCCACCCTTCGTTCGTTATAAGCTTCTCGGAATCGCATCCCCCCCCCATTTGTATGGTACTCATAGGCTAGAAAATCAGGCACATGGGTTTCCCAGTTGAACCAGTAGACAAAGATATCTTCAAAATCAGTGCCTCCTCCTTCCTGATCAAAGGTCACCTTTATTTTATGGTATTGGGAATCCCCGATTTTTGCGAGCCCCAGATAGGTTTTGTTAACAGCCGCGTCATTAAGCCCATTGGGCAGATAGGCAAAGTAATGGACGGAATTCACGGCATCAGAAAGTTTCTGCAGGGTGGTATCGGCCAGTTGTTGCGAGACCCCATCGACGGTCCGCTTAAAGGAAGATCCGGAAATGACATCTTCAATCCGGGCCGTATCCGTCTCTGTGATCCGCTTGAGAACGCGCTGCCCGTCTTCCCGGTATGCGATGTATTTCCGGTCGCGGAAGGTGAACTGTATGCGGCTGTTCTGATAGCGGTCGCCCCCAGAAGCCTCGATGGCCAGGTCTACGATACCCTGGGCATCCTCAGTTGGGCCAGGTTGTTCTTTACAACCGATTAGGAGTAGGACCAGGCATATACCGAGCAACTTTTTCATCCTGCTAAAATTTTATGTGCAAAGGTGGCGTTTTCCTATCAAATACGACAGGTGCCCCTGAATAATCTACAGAAGTCTCTAATTTAACTACTTTTGCATCCGATGCAGAAACGGATCAACATAAAGAACAAGCGCGCGCGCTTTGACTATGAGCTGCTGGACACCTATGTGGCAGGCATTGTGCTGTCCGGAACTGAGATCAAATCCATCAGAGAGGGAAAAGCCTCCATTTCTGAGGGGTTTTGCGAATTCAATGAGCAGGGGGAACTGTTTATTATCAATATGCAGGTGGATCCCTACAGCCATGGTTCCCATTTCAACCACCAGCCCAAGGCCGAGCGCAAACTCCTGTTACAGAAGCAGGAATTGAAGAAGCTCCACAAGGCAGTTCAGATCAGCGGGAACACGATCGTTCCCCTGAACCTCTATATCAACGAGCGGGGTCTGGCCAAACTAAAAATTGCGCTGGCAAAGGGTAAAAAACTCTACGATAAGCGGGAAAGCATAAAGACCAGGGAATCCAAAAGGCAGCTGGACCGGATCAAAAAACAATTCAACAGTTAGGCAGGGCAGGTCAGTTTTTGTCCTCGAGCAGCGGAACAAATCGAAAGGATCCGCATTCACGCCTCTGAAATTCCTTTTCGGAGGTGCGGGTGATCAGCATCATGGTTTGCTCTTCCTCCCCTACAGGAATAACCAGCCTTCCCCCAACCCGGAGCTGGGAGAGCAGGGACTTGGGGATGCGCGGTGCCCCGGCCGTTACGAGAATTCCGTCAAAGGGGGCATCTTCCGGAAGTCCTTTATACCCGTCTCCGAATACATAGCGCTTGGGCCTGTATCCCATTTTTTTGAAAAACAGGTTTGTCTTTTTATAGAGGCTCAGCTGGCGTTCCACAGTGTACACCTTGGCCTTGAGTTTTAGTAAAACGGCCGTCTGGTAACCACTCCCGGTCCCTATTTCCAGAATCTTATCGCCGGGTTTTACCTGCAGTAGCTCAGTCTGGTAGGCCACGGTATAGGGCTGTGAAATCGTCTGACCGGCCGCAATGGGGAAAGCCTTGTCCTGATACGCGTGGTCCTCAAAACCACTGTCCATGAATAAATGCCTGGGCACGGCCCCTATAGCTGCCAGGACGGATTTATCGCGGATGCCTTTGGAGGCGATCATTTCAAGCAACTGGTTTCGTTTGCCCTGATGTTTAAGTGTATCCCTCAAGACCCTTTTTTTGCGAATTTAGAAAATCTCCCCAAGAGTGGCTTCTCTTTTTTTCGTCAGTTCTCCTTAGGACAGCAGCAGGCGGTACTGATAAGTAGGCCGAACTTCTGCCCCTGGGAAAGGCTAACTCATAAAGTATGTTTATTTTTGAAAAACTATAAGGCACACCACATGTTAAAAGCCGGCGTTTTGGGTGCAGGGCACCTGGGGAAAATCCATTTGAGACTGCTCAGGGAGTCTTCCCGCTACGAACTTATCGGGTTCTACGACCCGGACATCATACAGGGAAAATCTGTTTCCCAGGAATTCGGGATCCCGTATTTCGACAACATGAACGCCCTTATTGATGCGGTGGATGTGGTGGATATCGTCACCCCTACCCTCTCCCATTTTGACTGTGCAAAAAAAGCCATTGAAGCCGGCCGGCATGTCTTTATTGAAAAGCCCGTGACGCATACCTTTGAAGAGGCAGAAGAACTCATCCGGCTTCTCAGGGAAAAAGGCCTCAAGGGACAGGTAGGCCATGTGGAGCGGTTCAACCCTGCTTTTCAGGCCGTACGCGGGCAAATCGTCAACCCCATGTTCATCGAAACGCACCGCCTGGCCGAATTCAATCCAAGGGGAACTGATGTGCCTGTGGTGCTCGATCTGATGATCCACGATATCGACATCATCCTCAGCGTAGTCGACTCAGAGGTAGCTGATATACAGGCCAGCGGGGTTTCCGTGATCAGCAATTCCCCGGATATTGCCAACGCCCGGATTGCCTTTGAAAACGGCTGTGTCGCAAACCTGACAGCCAGTCGGATATCCCTGAAAAACATGCGGAAATCACGGTTCTTTCAAAAGGACGCCTATATCTCGGTGGATTTTCTTGAAAAGAAGAGCGAGGTGGTCAGGATGAAGGACGCCCCGGAGAATCCCGATGATTTTGCCATGATCCTTCAGAACGCGGAAGGCGTTAAAAAACAGATCTATTTTGAGAACCCTGAAATCGTCCAGAACAATCCGATCCTGGATGAACTGGAGCAGTTCGCACAGGCCATCGAGAAGGACGAAACCCCGCCTGTACCCGTGCATCAGGGGGCACAAGCCCTCGATGTGGCCCTGAAGGTAATCCAGGCCTTCGGCACTCCCAAAAAACTTTGATCAGATTAAGTAAATTGTAATTCATCCGAATCATGATAAAAAACATAGCCGTCATAGGCGCCGGAACCATGGGAAATGGAATCGCCCATGTATTTGCTCAAAAGGATTTCAATGTGTCCCTGGTAGACATCTCCGAAGACAGCCTTCGGATGGGGATGGCAACCATTGAAAAAAACCTGCAGCGCATGGTGAGCAAGGAGGTGATCGATCCCACCCGGGTGGGCCAGGTCCTGGGGAATATTACGACCGCTACCAGCCTGGCTGAAGCGGTTGCCGACTCAGATCTTGTAGTGGAGGCAGCCACCGAGGACGCCGACCTCAAAAAGAAGATCTTCAGGGACCTGGACGCCCATTGCCCTGAAAAGACTATTCTGGCGACCAACACCTCCTCGATCTCCATAACAGAAATCGGGGCGGTCACGACCCGGCCCGATAAAGTCATCGGAATGCACTTCATGAACCCTGTTCCCATCATGAAGCTCGTGGAAGTGATCCGGGGATACAGCACCAGCGACACGGTTACCAAAACCATTCTGCAGTTGTCCGAAGACCTGGGCAAAATACCCACGGAGGTCAATGATTATCCAGGCTTCATCGCCAACCGCATCCTGATGCCCATGATTAATGAGGCTATCGAGAGCCTCTTTCACGGGATCGCCGGGGTACGGGAAATCGACACCGTGATGAAGCTCGGCATGGGCCATCCCATGGGCCCCCTTCAACTGGCGGATTTCATAGGGCTGGACGTTTGTCTTTCCATCCTGGAGGTGTTGTATGAAGGACTGAGGAACCCCAAATATGCGCCCTGTCCGCTCCTGGTTAAAATGGTCACCGCAGGGAAGCTGGGGGTCAAATCCGGGGAAGGGTTTTACGACTACTCCGAATCCCGAAAGGCAGAGGTGGTATCTGCCCAGTTCAGCTGATGCCTCGCAGATACGCGCCATGCCATGCCGGTAAACGGTATTGGAACCAGGACTTCCTTTTCTGAAGCCCGGGTATAACCCAAAAAACGCACTATGAATATTGCCGAAAACCTGAAAAAAATAACGGATAGCCTTCCCTCCCATATACAACTTGTGGCCGTATCCAAAACCAAGAGCGAATCTGAGATCATGGAGGCATACCAGGCCGGACAGCGCATTTTCGGCGAAAACAAGATACAGGAAATGGTCGCCAAATGGGAAGCCCTGCCCAAAGACATCGAATGGCATATGATTGGGCATGTTCAGCGAAACAAGGTCAAATACATGGCCGGTTTTGTGAGTCTGGTACACGGGGTGGACAGCCTGCGCCTTTTAAGGGAGATCGATAAACGGGCTGCGCAGAATGACCGGGTGATCGACTGTCTGCTACAGGTGCACATCGCGAGTGAATCCACTAAATTCGGGTTTGACGGGGATGAGCTCAGGAACCTTTTTAAGGATGAGACCCTTTCACATCTGGGGCATGTCCGCATCCGCGGACTTATGGGGATGGCTACTTTTACAGAAGATATGGAACAGGTGCGCTCGGAGTTCAGGAGCCTCAAATCCCTGTATGATGAATTAAGCGCCTCCCGGGAGGGTATGGACATCCTCTCCATGGGCATGAGCGGGGATTATACCATCGCTGTTGAAGAAGGCAGTACCATGGTACGCATAGGAAGCAGTATCTTTGGCCTCAGAGACTGCCAATTGAACGGCTAGGAAAGACATGTACTCCATACTCGATATAGAAACCACCGGAGGTAAATTCAACGAGGAAGCCATCACGGAGATCGCCATCCACCGGTTTGACGGTCACAAGGTAGTAGATTCCTTTATCAGCCTGGTCAACCCGGAACGGGATATTCAGCCCTACGTGCAAAAGCTTACGGGCATCAGCCCGGGGATGGTCCGGACAGCCCCCAAGTTCTACCAGCTGGCCAAACGCATCGTGGAGATCACCGAAGGCAGTGTGCTTGTAGCGCACAACGCCCAGTTCGATTATCGCATCCTGCGGACGGAATTCCGAAGGTTGGGGTATGAATTCGAACGGAAGACGCTATGTACAGTAGATCTTTCCAAACGGCTGATTCCGGAAGCAGAATCCCACAGCCTGGGAAAACTGGTAAGGGCCCTGGGGATTCCCGTAAGCAACCGGCACCGGGCCAACGGGGATGCCCTGGCCACATTGAAACTGTTCCAGGTGTTGCTAAACCGGGACACAGAAAAGGAAATCCTCCGGGAGGTGATCCGGGCCGAACAGCACGGGGAACTTTCCTCCCGACAACTACGCCTTGTGGAGTCCGTCCCACCGGATACGGGGGTTTACTACCTGTTCAACCGGGACGAAGAACTGATCTACCTGGGAAGCAGCGGAGATATGCGGGCAGCGGTCAACCGGCATTTTACGCGCCAGGACCGCCTGGCGCGCAGCCTGAGAAAGGAGACCCGGGAGGTGCAGTTTGAAAGGACGGGAGGAGAGCTGATGGCGCGGCTGAAAGCCTTTGTGGAAACCCTGGGAAACACCCCTCTGCACAATAAAACTCCCAAATCCCGAAGGAA
>CBDUBB010000086.1:0-8409 GCA_965365265.1 uncultured Flavobacteriaceae bacterium | reverse complement strand
CGGTCTACTTTCAATGTCATCCCGGCGTAATCCGTGAGGTCGGCCTCGTGGAAACTCAGGTGGAGCCCCTGCTCCGTCCGCATGGTCACAGGCGTGTTAACGGCATTCTCGGGAATATGCGTGGAAGCCAGGTTGGGATGGTCCCGTTTGGAGAGCGCATCGATTTCGGAAACACGGGTAGTATTGTACAGGTGCTCATAGATATCCCAGTCACCCGGTATCCACCAGCTCATATGGTCTCCGGTTAGCTGGAACTCTGTCAGTTCCTCTGTGATGAAGAGGGTGTCGGTATCCGTCTGTTCGGGCAGTTCGTACCGGAAGGCCACCCCGTCCTCATAGGCGCGGAAATGGAGGATCAATTTTCGCCCGGGGGCCTCCTGCTCTTCCAGTACGATGCGCGCGGCGTTGTATCGGTTACGTACGGTACGTTGTTCCCCCCAGGGCATTTCCCAGGTCTCATCCCCGGCACTTGAGGAGCTCTCCATCCACTGCAGTCCGTTCATAAGGGCAGGCTGGTCCCTGAATGCAAAACCGAGGCCGGAACTGTCTATCACAGGATTCCCGGCCCTGAACACACGGTATCCCGGCCGGCCATTGGCATCGAGGTATATATCCACCTGATGCGTCCCTTCCGGGGACGTCAGTGTCATTGAATTTTCCCCTGGGCTTTGGCAGCTGGTCATTGAGAGGAGAACTAAGGCGAACCAGCCAATTGCAGATAAACGATTCATAGGGCATCATTTTGGTTAGATAATCCCGGAGCGGAACCAGGCACCTTTGGGTTAGAAGGGGTCTAAAGGCAGCATCAGGATCTTCGTAAAGAAAGGATTAAAGATAGGAAGAATTCCTCAGGAAATAGCTGATAACAAGCTGTATCAGGAGGCTGGATCGCCCTGAAAAGGAAATTCCCGGAAGAGGTCCCAGTGTTTCCCATTGTGCTTCAGGAGAAACAAGCCCTTAGCAACAAAGCCAGCATCGAAAGTCCGTTTGGCAAACTCCGGCCAGGCCTGCAGGAAGGATTCTTCAGTCAGGTCCCTGGTGGCAATGGTCATGTGGGGATGAAAACGGAAGCCCTGTTCCTGCCTGCTAAAACCGAGATCTTCTTTCAGCACCTTTTGAAGCCGGCTGTGGAGTTTTGAGATTGCTTCCTGATTTCCCACCCTGACAAATAGTACACGGGGAGAGAAGCAGTCGAATCCATTTAAGGGAATCTCAAAGACATGTTGTTGCAGGGCCAGGGATTTAAGGGTTTGGACCAGGACAGGCTCGAAGGATTCCGCCCTCCGAAACGGCATTTGCAGAGTGATGTGAGCGGGGGATTTCAGTGCGTGGGAGGCGCCGAAACGCTCTTTCATCTCTTCTTTAAGGGAGCGGATCCTGTCCCTAAGTTCCGGATCCGGGACCAGTGCGATCAGGTAGAGGTTTTTGGGAGATCGGGCTTCCATGACTCATTTTCCAGTTGGCAGGAATAAAAAAACGCCATGACGGCCTTTGCCAGCACAGCGTTTTTGAAACATTAGATCTGGGTCTTTAGAGGGTCCTCAGGTATTCTGCGAGTGCGCGGGCTTCCTCCTCAGACAAGTTCTGGTTGGTCATCACCATGTTGTTGTATTCCTTTAGCAATGCCTTGGCAATCGGATCCTCCTTGAGCATCCCGTCCGGATTCAGCATCATGTTCATAACCCATTCGGGACTCCGACGCTCATAGACACCCGTCAGGTCCGGCCCGATCATCCGCTGGCCTATCATATGACAGGCCGTGCATATCATCTGGAATTTAGACTCCCCGGCTTTGGCGAGCTCAGCGTCTATTTCTTCTTCAAAGGTCACAGAAGTAATGGGGCCGACCCCCTTGTTGTCCATGTCCACCGGAACCCCTTCTGATGCCACCTCGGTGGTTGCTTCCTTTTTGGTCCGGTTCATTTCAAAGCCGTCCTTTTTTTCCTCTTTTTTCTCACCGCAACCTGTGAGCAAAATGGCTGCAGCTGCTATCTGAAAAATTTTTTTCATGTATTCAAGCTGTTTTTGGTGGCCCCTAAGATAATAAATAGTGCCCTATTCGCACCCCTGGAGGAATTCGAGGCTCCTCTGCTCGCTGTAAAAGTAGCCCCCCTGCCCCACAAACCCTACATGGCCGCCGTAATCCGGGCTTTCGAAATAGACATCGGGATGGTCCCTGCAGAGTTGTTCCGGATAGCAGCGGGCCCCCAAAAATGAATCGTTACGGGCATTGAGCAACAGGGTGGGGACCCTGATGCCCTCAAGGAAACGCAGGCTGCTGCATTGGGTGTAGTAATCAAGCGCATCTGCAAATCCGTGTGCCCTGCTGGTGTAATAATCGTCGAAATCCTTCAGGCTTCTGATCTTTCCTGCCTCCTCCAAAGTAATGCGCTCGGGGAATCTTTTTTGTTTTTCCAGCACTTTCTCCCGCAGGGTAGAGAGGAACCTGCGGGCGTACAACCAGTTTTTAGGTTTGTTGAGTTGCAGGAGTGAATCGTGGAGGTCACAGGGGACTGAAATCGCCGCGGCACCAGCTATGCGACTGGCGTAATGGGGTCGTTCCCCCAGGAATTTCAGGATAAGATTGCCCCCGAGGCTGAAGCCTTTGAGATAGATCTTTTCATAGGTATGCGTCTTCTCGATGTGCTGGATGACCGCTTCAAGGTCCTCTGTGGCACCCGAATGATAGGAGCGAAAAAGCAGGTTGGGCTCCCCGCTGCATCCCCTGAGGTTCACCGCACAAACATCATACCCGCTGGCTTTGAACAGACGTGCACTGCCTATCATGTAAGGACGTTGGGCATTTCCTTCCAGTCCGTGAAGCAATACCAGTACTTTGTCTGTCGGCCCGTCCGCCCGGCTCCAGTCCAGGTCGAGGAAATCCCCGTCAGGAAGGGTAATCCGTTCCCTGGCCTGCTCAGGGGCTTCAACCTTTCGGAGCAGGGCTGAATAGATGGTGGCCAGATGCCCGTTCCGGAAGAACACCTCGGGCTTGTAGGAGGAACCCAGAAGCGGCATTAGTAGAGGATGTTTTTAACTGGCAGGACCTTTTCCGGGAGGGGTTTTTCATCCAGCATATCGCGAAGGTCAATTTCAATGGTTCGGCATATGGCCGTCATCGGAACATCATTGAAACGGCCTTCAAAGGGGTCTTCACTGTTCTTGGCTACTTTGTCGATGGTAATGAATATCCATGAAATGAGGACGGAAAGCAAGATGGCCGCGGTTTCCATCCAGAACCTGCCTGATTCCGGGAGTTGCATGAATTCATCATCAAAGGCATTGAGCAGGCCAAATGGGAGGATCAGGACGAAAATCCAGGCAAATACCGTCCCAAAGTACGCGTACTGCCGTGGAAACGGGGTGTTCTTTATACGTTCGCAAGCGCCCTGGAAGTTGTAGTTTTCTTCCAGCACCTTATGCAGCATCAGGTTATGGAACTCGCTGATTTTTCCCTCCTGCAGTAATTCCTTTAAATGTAAGCCCTGGTTCTTGTTAAGATGGGTGGCAATGTTTTCCCGTTTTTCAAGATCTTTCAATTCCTCCTGGGAGACGAAATCCTGAATCAATTCCGTAACCGACCCGTATGCACGGTAACTTTCAACGGATCGCTTCAGGGATTTGCTGCGGCGGAGCGAAAAAGAGGTGGATTGTCTCAATTGCCCTCGCAGGGCATTGATCCAGGCCAGGTGGCGGTAGATCAGGATGCGCTGGTCCTCAGGGGCATCCGTTACCAAACTCAGGACCTGAGCAGCCCAGGTCCTGGAATAATTAACGATGGATCCCCATATCTTACGGGCTTCCCAGAAGCGGTCGTAACTCTGGCTGTTCTTAAAACCCAGGTAGAAGGATACGGCAATGCCAATAATGCTTAGCGGTTCAATGGCCAGGGAAATGAAGGTCCAGTTCATGTAGTAGTACAGGAAAAAAACCAGTGTGGACCAGACCGTGAAAAAAATCAGCTCTTTCCAGGTTCCCAGCAGGATGGGAACAATTCCTAAATTCCTCTTTACGTACATCTTTTTTGGGTTTAGCCGTAATGTTTCAAGAGGGAGGCTTGTGACTTTAAGGCGTCCAGAAATTCCGCCCTTAATTGTTCTACAAGCGCCTTCACGGGAAGCGTTTCCTTTATAGTGGCCGCCCCCTGCCCTGCCGACCAGATGGTCTTCCAGGCCTTGGCTTCCGTGTCCAGTTCCTTGCCAAAATCGATCTTCGTATTCTTTTTAAGGTCTTCCTCGCTCAGGCCTGCCGCTTTGAGGCTCTGGGCCAGGAAGTTGGCATGTACCCCTGAGATGGCAGCCGTGTAAATGATATCACTGGCCCCCGCGTCGATGATCATTTGGCGATAGGCTTCAGGAGCGGCGCTTTCCGAGGTGTTGATAAACCGGGTACCCATGTAGGCCAGGTCAGCTCCCATCTGTAGTGCTGAAGCCACATCCCGGCCGGTGCTGATGCACCCGGACAGGATCAGGGTTTTGTCATAAAACGATTCCACTTCCGCCACCAGCGTCATAGGATTGATGGTCCCTGCATGGCCTCCAGCCCCGGCCGAGACCAGGATGAGTCCGTCCACGCCTGCGGCCGCCGCTTTTTCCGCGTGTCTTTTCTTGATAATGTCGTGAAAAACGAGCCCCCCGTAACTATGGATCGCATCCACCACCTGGGAAACCGCTCCCAGGGAGGTGATGATCAGGGGCACTTTGTGCTTGACACAAAGCCTGAGGTCTGCCTCTAGCCTTGGGTTCGTGGGATGGACGATCAGATTGACTCCAAAAGGTGCAGGCTTCTTGCCCGTTTCGGCCTCATAGGCAGCCAGGGCTTCCTTGATTTGGATGAGCCATTCTTCAAATCCTTCGCTGCTCCGTTGGTTAAGTGCGGGGAAAGTACCCACAATACCATTCGTGCAACAGGCAATAACCAGTTCCGGATTGGAGATTAAAAACATGGGCGCGGCGATCACCGGAAGCGAAAGGTCCTTGATAAACGATGCTTTCTGAGTCATGTAAAAAGGGATATGGGTTAAAAATAAGGATAAATCAAGGGATGCATGGCACGTATCCGCAATTTCGATGTATTTTTGGATTTATTATGCACGCATAACAAAAATATCTTTCCAATGTACCTAAAGTCCTTCGAAGTCCGGTGGAGCGACCTCGACGCCAACAGGCATCTCGGCAACAGTGCCTATATCAATTTTATGAGCCATACAAGGATGGCGTACTTTTATGAGAAGGGGTTCAGCCAGGAAATTTTAGCCGCTCATGATATAGGCCCCGTGATTTTCTACGAACACGTCTACTACCTCAGGGAGATCCTTCCCGGGGCAGAGGTCCGTGTTTCCCTTGAAATCAAGGGGATGAGTGAGGATGGGATGTTCTTCGAATTCCACCATAATTTCTACGACCAAAAGGGAAAGCATCTGGCCCACTGCGAGATGATGGGGGGGTGGATGGATCTCAATACCCGAAAACTAACGCCCCTGGACGCAGAGCTTCTCGGTAAGTTCGAAGCCCTTGAAAGGGCCGGGGATTTCAGGGTCCTGACCCGGGAGGACACCCGGCGTTACGCTATCCCCCGGAAAGACCTGGTTTAGCCTTTTTGCTCACCAGATAGACCCCGGTTAGCACGAGCAATGTGGCTGCCAGGTTCAGCAGTGTCATTTTGTCTTTACCCATCAGGAGCGCAAAGAGAATCCCGATGACGGGTTGCCCATAGATGAACGCACTCACTGTCGATGCTTTCAGCTGGGTAAGCGCAAATACATTGAACAGGTAGGTAAGAAAGGTGGTACCCACAATCACGAATCCGATAGCGGCAAGCCCTGAGGCGGGGATGGAGTGCCACTCGATCTCCAGGAATTCACTCAGGGTCAGGGGAAGGTTCATGAAGAAGGCCAGGGTAAAGAGCCACTTCATCAACGTAAAGGGGTGGTATTTTTCGATGAGCTTTTTGGCGAGGATGAGGTAGAGCCCATAACTCGTCGCATTCAGGATAAAAAGCGCATTCCCCAAAGGAATATTCGGCGCATTGAAGCTCTGCCCTTTGTTCATAAATATCAGGGCCAGGGCACCAGCAAGGCCCATGCCGATACCGAGGGCCTTGTTCCGGGTGACTTTTTCAGCGATCAGGAAGATGGACAGCACGGTCACGATAATGGGGGTAATGGTAACCAGTACTGAGCTGTTGATAGGGGTGGACAGTTCGAGTCCCTTGAAGAAGGCCAGCATATTGATCACCATGCCGAAGAGGGCGCACATCAGGATGCGTCCCCAGTCTTTTTTTTCGATGCGCTCCCTGGGCCCCAGAAAGGAAATGGCCCAAAAAAGGAGGGCGGCCCCGCTTACCCTGAGGAAGATAAAGCCGAATGCCCCCACATGGTGAGGCATCACCCCCTTCGCGATAGTGTGGTTCAGGCCATATATGGTAGTGGCACCTACAGCGGCCAGAATGGCCAGGGTCCTTTTGTTCAAGAGTGGAGGGCTTCTTTGGCAGCTGCCACGGTTTTGGCTGCATTGCCTATAAATATGTGCTCGTCCACCACCACCACAGGCCGTTTAAGGAAGGTGTAGTGTTCCAGTAAGAGCTTGCGGAAATCCCCTTCGTCCAAAGAGCGCTCCTTGAGGTTCCGCTCTTTGTACAACCGGGCCCGCTTGCTGAAAAGAGCTTCATAACTTCCGGACCTGTTCTTCAGTTCTTCCAGTTGACCGGGGCTTAAAGGAGTGGCTTTGATATCCTGTAAAACAGTTCCTTCCGGGGCATTGAGCTCCTTTAGAATGCGCCTGGAGGTGTCACAGGTGCTCAGGTGATATATTTTCTTCATTCCGTTGGTTTTTCCGTTCCATTAAACCGTCTTTCAAAAGTAAGGCTTAAATTTAGAAACGAATTCTGCCAATGTAGCATCATGAACAAATCCTTTGTCTTCCAAACGCTCCTTAAACACAGAAAACGCCTTGCCAAAATCCTGGCTGAGACCAGTCCTTACCACCTGGAGAGGGTGCCAGAGGGGTTTAATAACAACATCTGGTGGAATGGGGTACACACCCTGGTAGTTCAGCAATTGCTCTGCTACAAGCTCAGCGGGCTTCCCCTGCATATAGACAACGATCTGGTTGGGACGTATTCCAAAGGCACTTTTCCGGGAACCCTGCCGGAAGCAGGAGTCCGTGAGAAGATCTGCGACCTGCTTGCCAGTACGGTAGGGCAACTGCAGCGGGATTATGAAGAAGGCATCTTCAAAGAATACACTTCCTATACCACCAGTGCAGGAGTGACCCTCGAAAACATCGATGATGCAATCTTTTTCAACCTTTACCACGAAGGGCTTCATATGGGGGCCATCCTGTCATTGCTCAAGGCAACCGGTTAGGGATCCCCTTTACTGGTTCCGCGCCAGGAAAGTGCGTACCTGCTCCATGGGGAATTCGAGGACCAGGGTTCCATCGGCGTAAGAGGCTGCCTCGTAGGGGTTATAGAGCAGCACAATTCCCTCGTTTTCGAATCCAATATTCTGTGGAAGGCGGAACTGGTCGTCCTCGAACATGAACCCCGTGCTGTTGATCGGGGCATCCTCGGGGATGTCGTATTGCCGACGGAAGGAGGCTTCCGCGAACTTCGAAAACGCTTTGGGGTCTTTGAACAATTCCTCCGCGTCGAGTTCCATGCCGGTTTTTTTATCAAAGTTCAGGAAGCGGGTTGCCGGGTACCCGTGCGCTCCCCCCGTAAAAATATAGGTGTTCATCTTGATGGTGACCACTTCGGAGTCCTCATAGCTTTTGATGGCTTCCACGGAAGCTTCCCAACCCGTGAGTTCCTCGGGAAACTCCTCCTGTATTTTTTGGAACCCGTCCTGAAAGGCTTTAATCGCGCCGGGAATGTCCTCGGCATCCTGTTCCCGGGCGTAGTCGAGCAATTCGATGATTTCCTCCTTTAGGGCTGTATTTACCGATGTTCCCAGTTTGCTCTTCCCGGGCATTTCCGGGATGGAGATCCGAACCACCGGACAGGATTCACAGGCATCCCCGGTATATTCCCGGCTCCGCATGTCAGTGGCTTTATCGGACTGACAGGCCATCAGGAGGCCAAAAGCCAAAAGGAGGGTCGCATTTCTCATGGTAGGATATAATAGATTCTCCAAAGGTACAATTCACCTCTATATTTCAAGGCATTCTGCCTGCAATGGTTGGATTGGGACCTGAATCCGGATACCTTTGTGAGATCACAACAAACCCATATGGAAAAGCCTTTGCGATTCAACAGTAAAACGATTCACGGCGGACAGCAACCGGACAAGGCTTATGGAGCCGTAATGCCGCCGATTTACCAGACCTCCACCTTTGCCCAGGAATCCCCCGGATCCCATAAAGGCTTCGAATATTCAAGGAGCGGGAACCCAACCCGAAGTGCCCTGGA
>CBDUBB010000085.1:0-8450 GCA_965365265.1 uncultured Flavobacteriaceae bacterium | reverse complement strand
AATGATGATACACCCCGGAGAAGATGAGATAGCGAATGAAGATAACAACAAAGAGGACCAGTGAGGACCAAAATACATAAGGCGCATTCAGCTGTCCGATTTGTTCAAGATATCCCATCCCTCCTAAAGTTTAATTTATCGCTTCAAAAGGCCTTCCCGGCCGTCTTCATTTTCTCCGGCCATTGCTCCCATACCTTACAGGCATCAGAGATATGGCATTTCACGGCATTTCCCAGGGTAACCCCATCATTTTTGGTCTTTTTAGCGGTTCCTTGCTATCCTGTTGACGGGAAGCAAAGAGTTCGGTATGCTGTTTAGGTACGTATACGTTCTTTAAACTCTCTTTTTTTGAGTTTCAGTAATTAACCTCCAAAGCGATGGGTTTATCCACTACAACAAGTGAAATTTCACCTGCACTATCATTTTGTGCTTCATCCATCAAAAATAGGCAATCCTCAGTAAGTGTTTTTCTTAATATGATCTGAATGCACCCCTATTGGCAGATAATGAGCGCAGATGATCAAAATCATACTATTGGCTAGCGTCAGGGCCTACCTTTGAAGGTCAGTTGAATTCTTATGGTCCGCTTTCTACGTCAGGTCCGTCAACGTCTACTGGCTGAAAACCGTTTCAGCAAATACCTGCTGTATATCATTGTAGAGGTTTTTATAGTAATCATAGGTATCCTGATGGCTATCCGGGTAGATAACTGGAACGAGGAACGAACGATTCAGGAAAAGATACAGGCGTATTCAAGATCGTTGATTGAAGATCTGAAAAAGGATATAGAAGAAGCTGAAATAAGGAAGGCGCAAATTGATTGGAAGGTAAAGACTTTTGACAGTGTATTTCCCTTTTTCAGACATAAGACCATCGGTGATATAAATAATGCAGATGTTTTCTTTGCTCTTGGATACTATATCAATTATCGGGCGCTTACATGGCACAGAAACACTATTGAGGAGTTGAAAAGCTCCGGGAGCGTTCATTATATTCAAAATGACTCTTTAAAACAGTTGATATCCCAATATTACAGTTTTTTGGAGCACCTTGAAGAAGACTATATCGTGGATCTGGATTTAGCCAATAGTATTGCAAATAACGTACGGCGGGTGACAAATCTCAATTACCCCAGGCCACTTTTGGATTCAATTGCGGCATTACGGGGAGATGCCCCATTTAATGAATGGTTTTCATCTCCCCTGTATCAGCAGGCTTTGGGCTTTGAATACGATCTGCTGACAACCGACATTACCGATATCCAATATATTCTGAACCAACTGCAACAAATGCGTCGAAGCTTTGGGCACAGACAGGAGGAATACCCAACAGTAATAAAAAATGCAAAAGAAATCATAGGGCTATTAGAAGAATCATACCTGAAAAATTAGTCCTTCCACGATTCTTCCAACAAACAGGCCAGCGCTATCGGGGGCACCTCGAAGACCCGATCCTGGTCAACAGTTGGCAGTGGCAGTTGGCAGGCCGGCGTATGTAAAGAAGAAAGAACTCTTTAGCCGGCAGGGCCTGTTTGACGTGGACTGGAATATTAAAGACGGTCCAGGCACCCAATGAGACTATATTTGCACGTAACCCAGGTGGGGTTGTGCTACTACTTGTCACAGGATTGGCCTTTCTTCTCTTTCCGTTTTCTAAGGGACAAAAAGCTGTTAACAACCGTAAACCCGACCACCCAGAATCCAAAAAAGAGGTCATAATATTCGTGCCCTTTAAAAAAATAAGAGGCTATCAGCAGAACAGCAGCCCATATAAGGGCATTGATGATTATGATTTTTCCCATGCTCTGGTTCCGTTCTATTGGATCTTAAAGGTATCGAAATTTCAGGACAACGACCTTCCCGCAGCCCGTTCCGCCCGAGCTTTAACTTCAGGAGCTAACCCTCTGTCTACAGATTCCTTTTTTCTTCTATGCCTTAATCATACTATCAACTCCAAAGGTTAGTGCTCTGAAAACCAAACTTCAAGATTTCATCTCTTTAAAGGATATCCAACCTCCGCAAATGCTCCGCTTCTTCCACCAGGCTACACCTTCCTGACACATGTCCTGCGCTTCCAGGACAGAATAAGAAATAAACGATCAGTAATTATTTCATTTCGGGTCGAGTTAAATGCGATTCAAATCTTCGCCAACGACCACCAGTTGTTCTTCATTGACGGCGTATAAGGCTCCTTTGACTTTGGTCTCATCCGGATGGGCACCCAGATTTTATAGGTTTTGACATTTTGGCCATTGACAGGTTGAATGACACAAAAAAATAAGGAGTAGAGTCCGTATTCCACCACGGTTTGCCAATCACAGAAAGCGATAAGACACTAAAAACAACCTGATTTCGTTCTAGTTAGGTCATTTAAGAAATATCTTTTAATAGAAATACCATGTTGAAAAAAATACTACCTGCTTTATTGCTGATCCTTTCATTGTCTATCAATGCACAGGTCAAAGAAGACTGGTCCTCCTCATTTGAAAAGGCCATCAACTGGCAAATGGTTACTGCCCTGGGGAACTTCATCGTTCACACAAATTCGGGATTATACGGAATTGACTATGCCTCTGGTGAGATCCTCTGGCATAACCCGGGATTTGCCGATCTGGAAGAGGCAGCCTTCTCGGAACTCGAGAACTCCCCTTTTGCCAAGGTGGAAACGAGAACCGGGCTGTTCTTTATCAATACCTTCGATGGCACTACGGTGTTCAGTTCCTCTGACAGGGGCGTGAAAAAGGTAAAGGAGCACTTTGTGCTGTATCGTTCGAACTCAATAATCGTTTCCGGAACATCCGGGGAGGGTGAAAATATTGCAGTCTCCGTGGATATCGCATCTGGAAACGTCCTATGGACCTCTCAGGAGGATTTCGGGCGTATTGTGGACATCGTGGAGCTCTCGGATACCGAATTGCTGGGAATCACACTGTTTAAAAACCTGCGCGTCCAATCGAGGACCGGGGAAGTCATCTGGAGCAATGAAAATTCGGAAGAGTCCAAGCAATTAAGCAGCATGGGCGGTTTTGGAAACCTGCTCAAGAAAGCCGCTGAAACCATGAGCGAGCAGGTTGAGCTAAATCTGGATTTTGCGCTCCACCCTTCCATGAACTACTTTGTGATCGGGACGGAGGAGGAGAACGACAATATCGGAACCTACACCTCAACCTACCGGGCCTATGATATTGCCAGTGGAGAACCGCTTTGGAAAAAACCCGTAAGTGTAAAGGGAGGCCTTGGGCATAGCACATGGGTTGGGGAGAACCTGCTCATTCTGCCATTTGGGCTGAACAATTCCAAGGTGAACCTGATTGATATGAAAACGGGCGAAGGGCTCTGGGGCAAAAAAGGCAGAGGCGTGGCTATCAAGGGAGGCATCTACAGCTATACCCCCACCGAAAACGGGATGCTCGTCATCACTACCCGGAATGACAAAAATTTCCTGAACTACCTGGACACCGAAAAAGGAGCCTTCACCTTTGACAGGGCCATCAAGGTAAAAGGATATGTCGGGTACACCCTGACCACGGATCACGGTATTCTCTATGCCACCGAAAGCGAAATGAACATCGTAAACACCACAACCGGCGACCTTTTCTGGGACAAAGACATTAAATGCCATTACAGCCTGGTTCAGCGGGATGGGGATCGTCTTTTCTTTTTCAATGACAAGACCCAATCTGTCGCTGCCCTCGATCTCGCCTCCGGCCAGGTCGATATGAGCGGGGACACGGCAGTTAGCTTCAAGGAAGGGGAAAGCCCTTCGAGGATCGAAATCCGGGATTCCGGTCTTTTTCTGAGCTCGGACCAGAATTTCGCCCTGTATGATTTTGAGGGTACTCAGGTCTATCAGGCCTACTTCCCTTCGCCCCGTGAGGAAGGATGGAAGCGGGCCCTGCTCTATGCCGGAACCATCTATTCAGGATACGTCTCAGCGGTAAGCGGGATGGCTTCGGGTGCATTCCAAAATGCCAGCAGTCAATTTTCTCCGGAATCCGTGGAAGGACAGACCTTTGCCAGCATCGGGCAGTCTTATGGCGATATGAGCGCCTCAGCGGGGGAAGTGGCCGGCATGGCTTTCAGTGCCGCCAACAAACGATTCAAGGCAACCGAGCAGGCCCGCGATTACGTAATGGTGCTGACAAAGAATGATGCCGGGATAGAGCTCGCCAAGATCAATAAGGATACGGGCGAAAGGGAAAAGTCGATCTTCCTCGGTAAAAACCGAAAGCCGAACTACGCCATCGACATGGTGGAAGGCATTGTATTCCTGGAATCTGACAGGACGTTTATCAAAAAGTATGATTTCTGACCTGATAAATAAGTCAACTCCAAGCCCCCTAAGAAATTAGGGGGTTTTTTATTCATTGACGAATGAGGTAACTATCCGCCAGGGTATTCTGCCATAAAATAACGCAATTAAGACCTGGAAACCTCATCCTCAAGCTGATTCCATCTTCTCTAGGAATTGACGGGGCATCAATGGCACCTATGCTCTGCCCCCCTCCATAACGGCCGTGATCCAAATTTCATAACCGGAGGGATTTCTGTCCGGGTGAAATCCCGCTCCCTGAGGAGGTTCAGGGGCCAAACCGGTCTGCTCTCAAGAAGCTGACCGGCAGGGGGGTACCCCCCTCCATGGCCAGGTCGGCCAGGATCCCCCCAATAACGCTGGCGAACTTGAAGCCATGGCCGCTAAACCCTGCCGCCACCACCACATCCTTGCCATGACCGGCCAGGTGATCCACTATGAAATGGCTGTCCGGGGAGTACGTGTAGAGGCAGGTTTTCACCGCCAGGGTATGCGCATAGCCTTCCGGGATAAACCGATTCAAAAAATCAATCAGCACCTGTTCATCCGATTCCGTAGTACTCCTGTCCACCGTTTCGGGGTCTGCCACGGCTTCCCCGGGAAAGTGGAGGGCCAGTTTCATTCCCAGCGGGCCACCATAAGACCCCGAAGGCAGTATGGGAAAGCCGTAGAAGTCATGGCCGTTGTCTTCCAGGAGCCAGCAGGGAAAGGTTCCGAGCGTGAACTGATCCCAATTTCGGGGCTGTACCCATGCGAGCACCTGACGGGTAACCTTCAGGCGGGAAGCCAGCCCTGGCAGTAGTTTCGCGGTCCAGGCCCCGGCCGTAACCACCAGTTTGGCAGCCCGGTAGGTTTCCCCAGCCGTCTTAACGACTACCCCTCCGTCTTTGTGCTCCCAGTTCAATACGCGTTCACCGGATCGGATTACTGCCCCTCTTTTAAGTGCCTGTTCTACCAGCAGGAGGATACAGCGCTCCGGGGTCAGAAGGCCGGCCTCCGGTTCCTCAAGGCGCTGGAAATCTGCCGGAAGCCTAAATTGTGGGTACTTCTTTTGGCAGTCTTCTTCACTGAGGTCATTCAGGGGGATGTGGTAGGTATCGGCCGATTTTCGGACCGTTTCGAGAAAAGCATTGCCCCGGGTACCGAAATAGGTGAGTCCTGTCTGGAAATAAACCTGCGAACCCGTCTCCGATTCCAGGGTTTTCCAATTCTCATAGGCCCGTTCCAGAAGGGGCACATAGCCGGAATCCTCACCATAGGCTTTCCGGATGATGCGGCTTTGCCCGGCATGGGAACCCTGTTCATGCGTGATATTAAACTGTTCCAGACCCAAAACGCGGTATCCCCTTTTGGAAAGATGATAACAGGCAGATGCGCCCATACTCCCCACGCCAATGACGATCACATCAAAAGAAGTGTCACCCGGGGTATTTTGCATGCTCCTGTGCACCTGGGTATGGAGCTCTGAAAAGGTCAGCCCTGCCACCACGGCGCCCGAAGCCTTCTGGATAAAGTCTCTTCGCTTCATAAGCTGTAAAATAACCCAGTGGCCAGGTCCCGTGGGTCCGGAAGACCTATTGGCTGAGGTTTGAATTAAAAATAGCAATAATTTGCTCACAACCGTCCCGATACCGGATCATAACGCTGCAGGGCCACAGATTTCCAGATCGTATGTCTCCGGGCCCTGGTACTTCAATTATTTCCCTATCTTGACTGAACCAATAACCAACCCATGCTCCGCTTCCTCCCCCTGAAGAATCCAAGTCTCCTCCCGGTAGTTATCGGGACTGAGAATCCATTCACTATTATTTCAGTAGAATCAACTATCTTAATTACTGCCCTGGCTGGCAAAAATCAAAGAGTAAAATGAAAGTAACCGAAAAGCATAATGAACGCATCGCAAAAATGACATTTGCCTCTGTTTATCCACACTACCTTTCTAAAGTGGAGAAGAAAGGGAGGACAAAACAGGATCTTCTGCAGGTGATTCAATGGCTTACAGGATTCAATGAAGATAGACTACAAGAGCTCATCGACCAGAAAGCGACATTTGAATCCTTCTTCAAACAAGCCGATTTGAATCCGAATGCGCACCTGATCACAGGGGTGATATGCGGTTATCGCATTGAGGAAATTGATAATTCCTTAACCAGACAGGTCAGGTATTTGGACAAGTTAGTGGATGAATTGGCCAGGGGCCGCAAGATGGATAAGATCTTAAGAACAGAAAACTCCTGAGATGGGGGTTCTATGTATCTCACCATGGTAATCAACCGAAAACTATGCTCCGCTTCTTCCGACAAATACGCCAACGCCTAATGATCGAAAACAGGACTAGTAAATACCTGCTGTATGCCCTGGGGGAAATCCTGCTTGTGGTAATCGGGATTTTGATAGCGCTCCAAGTCAATAATTGGAATGAGCAAAGAAAGGACCGAGTTGCCGAACAAAAAATACTAAAAGGACTGCTTGAAGATTTAGCCATTAACATGAATCGGCTGAACAATGATATCTCCCTTGAGCAGCGCACAATCAGACAGGCGAGAAAAATAATACAGCATTTGGATGAAAGAAAACCGTATGACCCCTCTCTTGACGTCGTTTTTTCAGAAGCTGTATACTCCCCTGATATTATTATTTCATCCTCAAGCTATGAATCCTTAAAATTAAAGGGGATTGATATTGTTCAAAATGAATTACTTAAGAAAAAGATTGTCAATTTATTTGATGTGAATTATATCCATTTAATCGCTGAAACGGTCCGTTTGGAGAATCAGTTTTGGCCCTCATCCGTCCTTCCGATGATTCACAAGCATTTCAGAGAAACAGAGTTCCGCAAACTGACCCCCACAAATTATGAAGCCTTGATGGAAGACACCACATACAAGAATATGGTAATGCATAGAGTCCATTTTAGAAAGCTCGCTCTTGACTTGAAAAGCCAGGCACTCAAGGATACAGAAGAATTGATTAGATTGATAGAACTGGAATTAGGCAGGCAGGAAACAGGTGTTATCCCTGAGATGAGTATTTGACAAAATCCTGAAAAAAAGAAGCTGTAAAATCCCTCTGGGCGTTAAAAATAATAGCGCTGGACTTAAAATCTTACTCCTTAGAAATGCTAAAGTTCTTCCGCCAACTTCGACAAAGACTTCTGACTGAGAACCGTTTCGGCAAATACCTGCTGTATGCGGTTGGGGAGATTTTGTTGGTGGTAATCGGCATACTGCTCGCCCTGCAGATCGATACCTGGAATAAGGAACGTGAATTAAGGGCTGAGGAACTGAAAACCTTGAATAATTTCAAGGCGAGCCTGGCAGCAGATGCCGCATATCTGAAAGGCAGCAAATACACTTATGAAAAGGCCAGAAATTCGATGGACTATCTCATAGCCTATATGGATAAGGACCTGCCCTATTCGGATTCCCTGAAGTATCACTTTGCCAATATCACCTTTGACTGGGGCATGCAATATGATTTTTCGACCTATGAAGAGCTGAAATCCAAAGATTTGAACCTGATTTCCAATGACTCTCTCCGGTCGGACCTTATCAGGTATTACAGCCTTGCGGAAGGTCTGGGGATGCGGCTTGCGAACCGGTATTCCCGGATTATCGATGATGTGTCAAAAACCATATTCAGCCGGCATTTTGACCAGATGTGGGAAGTCAGGATTGATAGTCTACAGGGTGAAATGATCCCTTTCGATTACAACGCCCTTAAGGAGGACAGACAGTTCAGGTACTTTTTGAAAACCCTCCGGAACCAGAATTACTGGCTTATAGAAGGCCCGACCATGCAATCGGATGTTCTTTATTCAAGAGTGGTTGCCGGAGTGGACCGGGAGATAGAAAAATTGTCTGGCAATTAATAAGGGGCGAAACGCTGTTAAACGGAATAGTCCTCAGATCCTTACCTATGAAAAAAGTACTCAAGCGTTTTGTTTTCGGTCTAGTAGGGATCTTAACCCTGATCAGTATCCTCTTCGGCCATTTTGACCGGTCCGTGGAGGACCTAAAACCCAAATATGCCCCGGCACCCTCTGATTTTGTATCTGTTATGGGCATGGACGTCCACTACCGGGATGAAGGCAACCCTCAGGACTCCCTTCCCGTGGTATTGATTCACGGTACGGGTTC
>CBDUBB010000084.1:0-8475 GCA_965365265.1 uncultured Flavobacteriaceae bacterium | reverse complement strand
GCACCTCCGAACCCGCGACCCAGCATCGAAAACGCCAGGATAGTAAAATCCTGGTTGAGCGTATCGGGGATCTCCCCGGACCACAAATTCCTGCCATTTTTGCGGAGGTGGTACTCCGCCCAGGGCATTTCTGTAAATCGTTCGGTTCTCAGGCCCGCCTGGCCCAGGATGTAAAAAATCCCTTCCAACCGCAATTCATTAAATTCGATATTGCCCTCCAGGGAATTGATATCGTCCAGCAGGGCTTCTTTCAGATTGACAAGGTAATTGGCTACTTCTTCCTGTTCCCGGCGTGATTCATTCCAATTATCCACCTGCAGTGCAATGAGAATCCCCAGCACAACCAGGAGCACCTCTCCGGCTGCGTACAGGAAATATTTATGCAGGACGGCATTGGAAATGAGTTTTCGGCGGATGTTTCTAAAAAATGAAACCATAGGATTGAGAATTGCCTGGTCTACGGAAAAAACAAGGTAGGGTTGGTACCAGAGGGATACTATGATATCCCTCAGGTATAAGAATAGGTCTTTTCCCTCAGAAGGTTTTGCCTTGGGGGGCACCCCTCCCCCACCCGATTTCAAGGTAGTGCGCCACCCCGCAAAACCCGAGCAGTACTCGGAATTCAAGCACAATTCCTGAAATAACCTATTGAAAAGAGATGGAAAAGGGTCGCTCAAACCCATTGTAAATGACCCAAATCATTGCTCCGCAGACGGGTTCGAACTAATTTTAGGACAATAAAAAACATCTATTTATGGCATAATCCCCCGCCGGACCTTTTTACATGAGGACCTTAAATATGGAATAGAAACCCAATAAAATATAAGTCATGAAAATCTTAAAAAGTGTTTTTGGCGGGGTTTCGAGTATTATGTTAATATTCTTAACCTCAAGTTGTACCAAAGAGGAAGTAATTGTGGAAGAGATGAGTATTGAAGACCTCCTCGAAAATGTTCAGGTCGCCGTCTCTGAAGAGCCCACGGAGGGAAACAACCTGTCTTTCCCGGTAATCTGGTCAGACGGGTACGAAAAGACCCTCCGGGAACCTCCTGTAGAAGGAGAAGCCCTGCTGGATGGGGAATGGTGGTATGTCTGGGGTGAAGATCCCATTGACCCCAGTTATCCGGTCTACAGTTGTAAGCCCAACAGTATTGTACCCGAATTGTGTGCCGATGCCAGTGCACCCGGAGATGACTTGAGCGATATCTACAAAGCCTATATCCAAAAAGTCCCTTCCAACGTATGGCAGGCCACTAATTTTGCGGCCACCGAACCGCTTTTCGTGGACCTGGTCGACTGGGGCGATAACCTGGAATCCATTGACTGGGGAGTCCGTTCCATGGTACGAACAGAAGTGGTGCTTTATGAAAATCTGGAAACCCCGGTGGTGGAATACGCCATGCGCCACGTAGATGGCTGGGGTGAAGATGAAGTCCACGGGCTGCAGACTACCTTAGATGATGAGATCGTCTACGGACCCGGAACCCAGGCAACGGTATATTCCCACAATGCCCGGCTTACCATCCAGAAATTGAACGTAGACCGGGATTCCATTCCGGAAGGCGGACTTACCTGGGAGCCCAGCGCTGGATGGAAGTCCACCGTGCCCGGGGATACCCTTGTAAATCCTCCGCTACTGAACATGGCTGTATATGAAGCCTCAGACGGCCCGGGGTATTACAACGCCGAGGTAAACGTGAAAGGGAAAGTTATTTACGGGTATACCTGGAACCTGCGTCATATGAACGAAGGAACAGGTACCTACCGTATCACCTTCAGTTTTGATAGCGAAGGCGGTCCTGTTGCCCTGAATACGTTTTTTGATGAGCTGACCCAAATCCTGGTCCCGATTGAAGAGGAAGCTGTTTCCAAAATAGTCCTGACTGCCCATGAGGACACCGAATCAGAAGATGGTGAAGGTTCCCGGGGAGGTACCGGTATTATAGATGCTGCTAACAACCTCACCTACATGGACATCCGCATCATTGAAGGCCACGGCGAAGGCGGTGGCGGCGGCGGTGGCGGCGGCGGCAACTGCAACGGCCCAGGAGGCGGTGGCGGTGGCGGCGGCGGACACGGTGACTGAACCATGTCTCAGATCCACTATTATTTACGGCCCATAGGATTCCAACTTTGGAATTGTATGGGCCGAATTACGTCTTATCATCTGAAGGAAGTCACGTCTTATACATATAGCTCTTAAGTGAAGAAAAAGGATCCCCCAGGGATCAGCAGGAAATAACGGTGGGGTGAAGATTTATGAAATCCTGTTATTAGGACCTGCCCTTTCTTTCACAAAAAAGTATGGACATAGTGGTGGTTTCTACGCAATAGCAGCCTCGGGCTTACACATCTTACTTGAAATATTGTATCCTGCCCTAACAAGAAGTGCCTTACAAGCCTTTCACCCCCCTCCTTAAATATTGATATTGAAGACACTAGATTTCAGGATATGAAGGGGTAGACTGACGCGTCTGTTCAGTTTGAGAGGGATAAAAATATAAGGAAATGGGCTCCGAAATTAGAACTTTCCGAAGCCCATTATGATTGCGATGATCAGGAATTAGTGAAGGGTCGGTTTTTTTACCTTCTTATGGACCTTCTTCATCTGCATATTCTTCTTAATGATCATCTTGCGATGTTGGTACATGTTCATGAATTTGGCCCCATCCATATTGATGCATTCACCGTCCTGCAGTTTAAATTGTTCCTGCTTTTTATTCATATAGGTGCCATCCGGATTTACAACAGTTCCTTCTCCTACATCGAATTGGTTCTGAATGCGGTTTTGGACCTCGTTCCTGATCTGATAGGCTTCTCCATCAATGACCATTACCTGAAACCTGTTTTGGTTCCTTTCACGGATTTGGTTTTCAGCCAGGCCTTTGTTCTCCTGCTCAATTTTATACCGGTATTGATATTCATTCCGGTACAATACACCGTCATTGTCGAGGCATTCACCATCCCTCAGACGCAATTGCTTCTGGTCTCTGGTCATATACGTGCCATCCGGGTTTATCACGGTACCATCATTCAGGGTTAAGGGCTCATTCAACCGAATTTGTTCCCGATCGCGAATCTGCAGGACTTCTCCGTCCACCAGCATCAACCGATCCTGGTCCCGATCCTGAATCTGATCCCGATCCTGTGCGACTAGCATTGTAGTTCCCAGAACCACGAATGCTGCTAAAATTAATGTGCGTTTCATTGTAAACTATTTAGGGATTCAATGTTCAAAATTAGGGCTGCCACCCGGTGTTACCAATGATGTACGTCATTGAGGGCTTAGATCCTCCTTAGCTGAGTACGAAATGGGTTTTTTTAAAACCCTCCATCCTGCCAGGTTCCAATTTACTCGCTCCCTCTGAAATCCAACTTCAGGCTGCCTTCCAGCATTAAATCTATCGGGGAATCACATAAGTCTACCAGTGCCCCTAAGTCATAAAAAAGCCTCAGGGGACATCCCAGGTTTATACGTTTTCATGCCTGTACTTATGGCCAGCACCTGGAAAACGCGTATCGATCTAGGACATTTGCCGGGTTATGCGGTACGAAGGATGGTGGAATTCAAAAGGTTCTTTCCTGTTACGGTAACTTACCTTAAATAGAATCATTCTGAAAACTTCCCTCAGGAGATTTGGATATATTTGTAACGTTCCCATTAGAACCTGAAATACGTTGTTATATGAGACATTGGACACTATTAAAAAGCATGAAAGGGGTTCTTAAGACAGCCCCTGCTGCCCTCTTTTTGCTGCTCCTCGGGTGTTACCCCGAACAGCCGGAATTCGTGGAAGAATACGATGTGGTTTACACCAACTACTCCCCGGATTTCAATTTCTCGAACAGCTACACCTTTTCCCTCCCGGATGGGGTACTGTTGCTGGATGATGACCGTGGCCCGGATGACCCTCCGGAATTCATCGATGACGCTTTCGGAGATGTGATCCTTGACAATATTCGCCAAAACCTGACCGCTCGGGGATGGGAGGAAGTGGAGGAAGATGCAGACCCGGAGGTGGTTATCCTCCCTTCTGCCTTTGATACACAATTCCTCTATTTCTACGATCCGGGCTACTGGTGCTGGTACTATCCCTGCTGGGGATGGTGGTATCCGGGGTATGCCCCCGGCTATGTCACCGGTTACAAGACCGGTACGGTGCTGATACAAATGACCGATCCGAACGGAGTACAAAATGAAGAAGTACCCGTGGTTTGGACAGGGGCCCTCAACGGGTTGCTCCAGGGCAGCGATGCGAATATCATCGGCCGAATCGACCGGAACCTGGACCAGGCGTTCACACAACCGCCTTTTGATTAATCCCATAAGAAAACTCAGATGAAAAGATTTTTCATAACCGCAGCATTTTTATTATTCATGGCGCTGTCCGTCTCTGCACAAAACAAATTCGCCCTTACCTACAGCGTGGGGTTCCCTACGGGCGAAACCTCGGATTACTTTAATTCCACCAGTTGGAGGGGCGTCAATATAGATTACCACCATTTTCTCGAGGATGGTTTCGCCATAGGGTTCAGCACGGGCTGGCAGGTGTTTAACGACAACCTGGGGTACGTCACGGAAACGGAAGGAACAGAGACCATTTCAGGGTTCCGTTATGACTACCTCAACAGTTTTCCCCTCCTGGTTACCGGTAGCTATTTCTTTAACCCCGGAGAGGCCTTAAGTCCGTTTGCCTCCCTTGGGGTTGGACTGGTTTACAACGAACTCAACCAGGATACAGGCCTCCTCCGGAATGAAAGCACCGGTTGGCCATTCAGCGTGCGCCCCGAAATTGGGCTGGATTATGAGGTTGGCTATAATGTGGCGATCCGAGGCTCCTTCAGGTACAACTATGTCGCCTCGGGGAGCGATTTGCCGAGCCTGCCCTATTTTGCGTTCAACATCGGGTTTGTTTGGAGCAATTGAACGAAACGGACTCTTTCCGGGGGTAAAATAGATTCTCCAATAAAAAAGGTGCGCGCTGGTGGCTCGCACCTTTTTTTATCCTTATTCCCAAAATTGCTGCCATGGGATCTCGGGCTCGTTTCGAAGTCCTGGGGCCGTGTTACGATGGATGCATGGATTCCGAGAGCTATCTGTGCAGGGGATCCGACAATTCGAAATCCGAGTCAGAACCGGTATATAAAATCTATCCTCGCATAGATATGCCTGGTACCTTTAACGACCTTGTCGTAGCTAAATACATGGTCAAAACCAAGGGCATAGCGCTTGCCGGACAGGTATACCCCATGGGTCATCTCCACGTGAAACCGGCTCATATCCTCCACGGCGTATTCAAAATCCCTTCGGAAGATATTGCCCTGGGCGGTACCGTTGAAGGCCGTAAAAGTTGCCGAAACAGTGCTTTTGAGGAAGATTTCCTTTTGAGACCGCTGGGCGATCAGTGAATTTCCAAAGGCCGAGGAGGTACCGAGCATTCCAAATTTACCCAGGCGCAAACCAAGCATAGGCGTGGCATCAATATGGAGATTCCCAAATCGCGCCCTGCCCATGGCAAAGACGTCGAAACCCTGGCTGAGGGGAAGCAGGTCATAGGCGCCGGTTACGTTTAGGTTTAGGATCACCTGATCAGGCACCTGGTAGGCCCATCCGTCAAAAATACCATCTCCAGTGATGTTTTCATGGATCCAGTCCTGCATCTCCTTGCTAAGTGCCGATGGGCCCATAAGTCCAAGCTGGAGTTCTGTCTTCAAAAAGGACCTTTCCAACACATAGGTACCCTCCAGGGTTCCGTACAACAGGCCTGCAAAAGGGCGGTCAAAAAATATGCTGTCCTGCTCGACCTCCTGGGCTGTCACTACCTTTTTAGTGGGGGTATACCCTTCTTGTTGGAGCCCGAGACGGAAAAAATAGTTATTCTTTTTGGGGATGGGTTTTTCAAGGCCCAGGAACCGATCGGGCTTCCAGGCAAAGAAAATATCTGCCCCAAACGTGTAAAACCGGTCGAAGTTCTCGAAGGCTACATACGCATCATTATCTGATGTAAAGCCCAGGGCGTGTTTATACTCTTTCGCATCCTGGGAGTAGGAAGCCACGGAACCTATCAGATAGAGGAAACTCCCAAAACAGACGGATCTATGTTTTAAGGTATGTAGGTACCTCATAATAAGGTTGATGCCCAGGCGCATGTGGAATGTCTGAATTTGAGAGGATCTATGCCTTACTTTACATGACATGGGTTCCTTTCGGGGAGAGTGCCCGCTTTAAGAGCAAAGATACCATCAAAATGCCGTAGAAATGCTTTTTAATGCTCTTCAAGCCTTGGGCAAGAGTTCCTTAAGGCACTGTAAAAAGAGGGACCTGCCATGGATAGGGTCTAGAAGCCTGTATTACGCAGTTCTGGTCTTTCCGGATAGGGTGTAACTTTCCCTGTCCTTATTAAAAAACCGCTTCTTTTGGAAGCGGTTTTGTTTTTGGGAATCCGGGGGTTACTCCATATGGTCCGAGATGAATGCCAAACTTACTTCAAGCCTTCCAAAGGTGTCGGTGAAGTGCCCGCCTTCAAAGGTCTCAAAAGTATAGTCCAGGCCGTAGGCGTCCATTTTCTGCACCATGAACGGATAGGCCTCGTCCATTCCCAATTCATCATTAAGTCCTATATCGAAGTAGATGCCGTTCAGGGATTTGAAATTGTCAATATACGTGTCCAGCATATGGAACACATCCTGAGTGACCCACTTAGCCTGTACCGCTTCGATCACCTCCCCTGATGGATACTCGAAGGGCAGATCCACATAATAGGGATCATCAGGGTTGGGCGACCAGCAGGCACTCATCGCATACATCCCCATCGTTAGGAATTTGTCCGGGTCGGGGGCAAAGCCATCCGGGTTTTCAGCTACCACCACCGGACCAAGGGTCAGCATGGCATCGAGCAGCAGCAAGCCGCTGTGGCTGGCTACTGTTCCGAATACCTCAGGGTAGAGCAGGCCGAACTTAAAGGCCGCGTACCCACCCTGGGAATGGCCGACCACTGCCCGGCCGGAGGGATCTGCAATGGTATTGTACTGGGCATCTATAAAACCTACCAGGTCCTTGACGATAAATTCCTCAAAGTTGCCGTTCAGAGGGGAATTCGTATAGAAACTGAACATATAGCCTGCTTCACTGGCCGCATTGGGCATTACAATGATCATAGGCTGGATCTTTCCTGTTGCGATCATGCCGTCTATCCAGGTCCTGAAGTCCTCCGGAAAGTCCGGATACTGCTGGAATGGCCACAACTCTCCGGGCCGTACCCACATGTCCCAGGTCGCCTCATTGGTATAGGCCTCTTCGGTAAAGGGCAGGCCGTGCAGCAGGTACACCACCGGGTATCCTTCTAACGCATTGGCATCATAGCCTTTTGGCAGATAAACCTGGACATTCCGCGTGGCCGTATTGCCAATCGGGTTGCCCACAAGGGCCTGGCTCGTAAAGGTCTTCAACTGTAATTCGCTATCTGCAACCGGGGGTTCGATAGTTGGATAATCGTCGTCGTCATCACTGCAACTCCACGATGCGATCAGCACCGCGAGTAACATCGGAAGTAATCTGAGTGCTTTCATGGTATTGTATTTAAGGTTTCACATGTATTGTGCTCTCTGAATACTCTATTAGGAGATTGGAGACCAACACGAATGTACCGACAAGGTAGTTCCACATTCTCAATGGGGGTTGACGCTGCGTACCAAAAACGTTGCTCAGCGTCCCACAATCCTTATGAAGCCTCTATTGGAAAACCGGATCTCTTCTCCTGGCCTTGCTCGGGGCATATCCATATTTGTTTGAGAAAGCCCGGCTAAAGTGCGATGGGTTCGTAAAACCTGTGTCATAGGCCACCTCGGACACATTGAGGTCTGTGGTTTGCAGGAGTTCCAGGGCCTTTTCAAGCCGGAGGTTCTGGAGGTATTGATTCACGGTGGTGTCCGTCAGTGCCGCGAATTTTCTGTACAACTGGGAACGGCTCATAGACAGCGTTTCACAAAGCGCCGCGATCCCGAATTCTTCCTCATCCATATGACTATCGAGGATCTTACGCACCCTTTGTATGAAGACATCTTCCTTAGTAGCCACATCCCCTGAAGTGGCAGCTAATCCCTCCCCGGGAACGGCCTTTCGATAACGCTCCTGCAGCTGTTTCCTGAGTACGATCAGCTGGTTAATGCGAATTTGCAGTTCATGCCGATCAAAGGGTTTGGAGAGATAAGCGTCGGCCCCTGTCCCCAATCCCTGCAGGCGGGAATCCGTATCAGCCCGGGCAGTAAGCAACACAATTGGGATATGGCTGGTCCTGATGTCGGCCTTCAACTTCCTGCAAAGCGTAAACCCATCCATGACCGGCATCATCACATCGCTGATCACCAGGTCAGGGACCTCCTCCTGCGCCTTTTTAAGTCCTTCTGCCCCATTGGTCGCCACGGCTATCCGGTATTCGGATTCCAGGAGGGTTTTGAGGTACCGGACGACGTCCG
>CBDUBB010000083.1:0-8500 GCA_965365265.1 uncultured Flavobacteriaceae bacterium | reverse complement strand
TCCCCGAAGATTCCGAACTTTGCCTTCCCTGTAAGCACCTCTCTCCGGCCCAACAGGCTGCATTCCCTGCTAGTCACTGCGATGCGATAATCCTCAAGGATCTGTTCTTTAAAGTCTTTAAAGGAGAGTTCTTTTTCGGGATCAAGCTGAACTTTCATAGGCGCCTAAGGGGTTTATGCAAAAATACCTAAACACTCTGATTTTTACAATCAGATATTCACAATTTTATTAACGATTCTTCAATAAAATTGTTGTGTATTGTGGTTAAATTAGAAAACCCTTAAAAAATGTAGGTTTTATTGGGAATATGCTAATTAAAACCACTTTCTGGTAAAGAGGCCTATGAGCGTGCGGGGACTGAGGGTGATTACAAAACGAATCCGCTCTTCATAATTGGGTCCTGCAATCTCCCATCCGTTATTGGAGTAGAGCGGAAAATAAAGTTCAAAATAATCGGTGACAAGGTTCAGACGAATCCCGCTGTCATAGACAAAGCGCGCGGGCACCCCCTGGTTTTTGAGGTACCCAATGTCGCCATACAATTCAATCCACCTCCAAATTCCGATACTGGCATTTCCGGTAACCAGCCATTCATTGGCAAAGGGATTTTCCAGAACGGATTTGAAACCACCCTCTGCTATGATTACCTGCTGGCTGGCCAGTCCTGAATCTTCTGAACGGCCCAGGTAGTTAAAATCAAAAAGGTAATCTGTGGGCCTGTCCAGGGCAAAGCTGAAATAGTCCGAATCTGTTTCATTTCGCAGAAAGACCCCGCCAAAAAACCTCAGGTTGATTTGCTGGTTGTTGATCATCAGCCGGCGATATTCGACATTGAGGGCCAGTTTGGTGAAATCAGCCGAGTGCTGGGCGTCTGCAAACCAGGAAAAGTAATTAATGATATTGTTGCTCAGGTAGTTGTAGCGAACATTGAAAACACTGTAGTCGGGTTCGGTCTCCAGGTCTCCAAGGGCGGGGTCTATGGAGCGGAATACATTTACATGCCTGAAGAGGAGGGAGCTTCGAACGTTTGGGATCAAATCATCGGGCCGCCAGCCAAAACTCACCGAGGGGGTAATGGTGGAATACCTGGAATTCGTCTGAAAGTGGAAGGAAGACCCCCGGAGCGAATAATTGGTGACATAGAACCCGCTTTTGCCGTGGTAATGCCTGTAATTAAGGGATCCATAGCCGACAAGGGCCTTCTCCCTTATAGCATATTGAGGGGCAACGTCAAACAAAAAGGGGCGTTGCAGCAGGGTTTTGTTGGTAAGGCGCAACCCAGGGGTAAGACCATCATAGATGTTGAAATTCACCACAGGCATATAAAAAACCTGGTTGTAATAGGGGTTTTCAGAATCCCTGAAAAACTGGAATTTTAATTTTTTATTGCTGGACAGAAAACCACCCAGGGATTTCCAGTTGTCCCGTTGATTGAATTCCGGGATTTTCTGATCGTAATTCAGGACCAGGCGCTTTTCCCCGTTGTCCGGGATCTGGAAGGTCTGGCTCTCCCGAAATCCCTTGAACCAGTATTTGGATACCACCGTATCTTCCCGTACCCCGAACAGCGAAATAGGGACGTTAGTGCCGGTTTTGTTGCGGATCGTTAGCTGAATGGAATCACGGATCCTATCAGCGTCCTTGATTTTATAGTCTATCTGGTCACTCGTTGTCACATAGGTATCGAAGAACCAGTCGATGTCCTTGGTGGCGTACTTTTTCAGGGACCGCTCAAAATCTGACGGGGTAATTTCCCGTAGCTTATAGTTTTCAAAGAAATCCCGGATGGCCTTGTCGACCATTCCCTGCCCGGAATATTCGTCCAGATAGGCCAGGCCGAGACCAGCTCTGTAGGTGTTGGCGATCTTTTGATTGAACTTAATCAGGGAATCGTTGGGCGTCGTAAGGGCCTGGTCCAGGTTTCTTCGGGCCATCAACATATACAGGAAGGCATACTGGTCGTTAAAATCCATCTGGGCAAGATGGGTGCCCCGTACCAGCCAATTCCTGGAGAGGTTCCCGAGGAGTTTCTGATCCGCATAAAAGGTTTCCACAAAACGGATCATGAGGTAATTGATGATCGCGTCGCTGATCCACTTGTCTTCGCGGGGATTCAGGAAAATGGATTCCCGGATATAGCTTATCAGGGCCGTCTTCAGGAATTTCATTTCAAACTGGAATTGTTCGTTATAGGGCCTGATAAAGGAAGGTAGCTGATTCAGTCCGTACAGGGGGTTTTTGTCAAAGTCGATTTCGCTGACCAGCAACTGCTCGTAAGGAAAGTCTCCGAGATTTTCGTGGATAAACCGGATGATCCGATCAATGGATATTCCCTGCCGGATCTCATCGTACTTCCGGGACTGGATATCCGTAACGATAAAAAGGAAAGGCGTGATATGCTTTTTAAAGGGGCGGATCGTATTGAGAATTATATCGCAGCTTTTGCGCTGGTTTCCCCTGAGGGTGGCAAATTGCTGTCCGGGAAAACTGCTAAGGCTCAGGTCTACGAAATTGGTCCCAAGAAAAAGGGAGTCCGGAAAGATAAAATTCAGGGAGGTGTTGGTGATGTCCGTGTAGAGGTCTTCCAGGTTCTTATTCGAATAAAGGTGCCAGGTTGAGTCATATACGGCCGGAGTCAAATACCAGTCCTTAAGGTAATAGCTCCCGTCCGAACTGTATCCGTAGGGGGTGTACTTATTCGGCGGCAGCTTTACGGTATAGGTGAGGAACAATTGGGTTGAATCTCCGGGGGACAGGGGCTCATTGAGTTCGAAACGAATCAGGTCCTTGCCCGGGAGGCGCTCCCAGGATACATTCCGGTAATCGCCGTCTACCACTCCCAGGAGGTCTGTTACCCCCCTATCCTCCTCTTTGGCCAGGTGCAGGGATTTTCTGAACTCCTCCGAGAAGCGTTTGGCAAGGGCTGTGGTTTTATCAGAATAAGCATTAGCCCAGTCATTGAAATAGAGCTCGGAAAGGGTATCGGGAGAATCGTTGATATAGGTGAATTCCTGTTGTATTTGCACCATCCTGGTCTCCTGTTCCAGGGTCGCAGTCATCTTATTGATATGCTGCGCGTTAAGGGATCGTGGAACTCCCAGCAAACTGCTGAGAACGACCAGGGAAAGGAACGTCCTGCGCAAAATGTAGGAATCCCTCATAAAATCAGAAGTTAGGCGTAAGCATGTGCCCCTTGTAGAACGCGTCTATCAGGGCTACGACCTCCTCGGCAGTATCCACAAGCCGGACCAGTTTCAGGTCTTCGGCACTAATATTGCCGGCCTCCAGCATGTGCGATTTAATCCAGTCCAACAAACCCTCCCAATAGTCAGAGCCTACCAAAATAATTGGGAACTGCCCGATTTTTTCGGTCTGTATCAGGGTAAGGGCTTCAAAGAGCTCATCCAGGGTGCCAAACCCTCCGGGCAGGACGACAAAACCCTGGGCATACTTGACGAACATTACCTTGCGGACGAAAAAATAATCGAAATCGAGGCTTTTGTCCTCATCGATATACGGGTTGTTGTTTTGTTCGAAGGGCAGGTCGATATTCAGGCCCACCGAGGTTCCCCCGGCCTGGCTCGCTCCCCGGTTTCCCGCTTCCATGATACCGGGCCCTCCCCCCGTGATGATACCGTAGCCGGATTTTGAAAGTTCTTCACATATTTCGACAGCCAGCTGGTAGTAGGGATTGTCCGGTTTCGTGCGCGCTGAGCCAAAAATGCTGACGCACGGACCAATGAGGCTCATTTTCTCAAACCCGTTGACAAATTCTCCCATGATCTTGAAGATGGCCCAGGAATCGTTGATCTTTATTTCATTCCAGCCCTTGAGGTTTTTTTCCTTGTTCATAGTGAAATTTTAACGGTAAATGGAGTTAAACATTATAAGTTTCCTAAGAATCCAGTGCCATTTCCTCCCCAGAGTACAATTCTTTCTTTAAAAACTGTGCTGTATAGCTTTTAGGGTCCTCGGCCACCTGTTCAGGGGTCCCTTCACATACAATCCGGCCACCACCACGGCCGCCTTCATATCCGATATCGATAATATGGTCCATCATTTTGATCACGTCCATATTGTGTTCGATCACCAGCACAGTATTCCCTTTGTCTACCAGTTTGTTCAAAACCTCCATCAGTACCCGTATGTCTTCAAAATGCAGGCCGGTAGTCGGTTCATCGAGGATGTAAAAGGTATTTCCGGTATCCCGTTTTGAGAGCTCGGTAGCCAGTTTAACCCGCTGTGCCTCGCCTCCGGAAAGTGTGGTGCTCTGCTGGCCGAGTGAAATGTATCCAAGGCCGACATCTTTGATAGTCCTGAGCTTGCGGTAGATCTTGGGTATGTGTTCAAAGAATTCCACAGCTTCATCCACGGTCATCTCCAGGACATCTGCAATGGATTTCCCCTTATAGCGGATCTCCAGGGTCTCCCGGTTAAATCGCTTTCCGTTGCAGGTCTCACACTCCACATAGACATCGGGCAGGAAGTTCATTTCGATCACCCGCAGGCCGCCGCCCTGACAGGTTTCACACCGGCCCCCTTTAACGTTGAAGCTGAACCGTCCCGGTTTGTAGCCCCGGATAGCTGCCTCGGTGGTTTTGGCAAACAGGGATCGTATTTCACTGAAAACACCCGTATAAGTAGCCGGGTTGGACCTGGGGGTCCGGCCAATTGGAGCCTGGTTGATATCGATAACCTTATCGATATGATGCAGCCCGCGGATCTTTTTAAAAGGCATTGGCTTTTTCACCCCGTTGAAGTAGTGGGCATTCATGATAGGGTAGAGGGTCTCATTGACCAGGGTGGATTTGCCACTTCCGGAAACGCCCGTGACCCCAATCATTTTACCAAGGGGGAACACAGCGGTTACATTTTTCAGGTTGTGCCCGCTACATCCCTCCAGGACAATTTCCTTACCGTTTCCGCTCCTGCGCTTATCGGGTACGGCGATTTGTTTCCGGCCGCTCAAATAATCGGCTGTAAGCGTGTCGTGGTGCATGAGTTCCCCCGGAGGGCCTTCCGAAATGATCAGCCCCCCATGCTTGCCCGCCATGGGGCCGATGTCGATGACGTGATCGGACTGTTCGATCATGTCCCGGTCGTGTTCCACCACGATTACGGAGTTGCCAAGATCCCTGAGGGCTTTCAGGGAACGGATCAGCCGGCTGTTGTCACGCTGGTGGAGCCCGATACTGGGTTCATCCAGGATATACAGGACCCCTACCAACTGCGAACCGATCTGGGTAGCCAGGCGGATCCGCTGTGCTTCACCCCCGGAAAGTGTTTTGGAGCCCCGGTCCAGCGAAAGGTAATCAAGACCTACGTCGAGCAGGAATTTCAGGCGGGTTTTGATCTCTTTGAGGATCTCCTCGGCGATGATCTTCTGGTCCCCGGACAATTCCTCGCTGAGTTTGTCAAAGAATACAGCCAGTTCCCCTATATCCAGGGCAGACAGCTGGGCAATGTTTTTATCCTGAATACGGAAATAAAGGGATTCCTTTTTGAGGCGGCTCCCTCCGCATTCAGGACAGGGTACTTTGTCCATATATTCCTTCGCCCATCTTTTTATACTGGCCGAATTGCTTTCCCGGTACTGATTTTTCAGGAAGGAGGCGATTCCCTCGTAATCAATGCGATACTGCCGCCGGACCCCCAGGGTTTTGGAGTCCACTTCAAAGCGTTCATCCCCCCCATGAAGAATGACCTGCACTGCCTCCTCGGGAATTTTGGCAATGGGATCAGACAGCTCAAAATCGTACCTGAGCGCAATGGTTTCCAATTGCCTGAAGGCCCAGGATTTTTTGTAGGGCCCAAGCGGGGCCAGCCCCCCGGATTTGATGGACTGTCCTGGATCCGGAATGATCTTTTCCGCATTTACCTGATGAACATGCCCAAGCCCGTTGCACTCCGGGCACATGCCCTTTGGGGAGTTGAATGAGAATGTATTGGGTTCGGGTACCGGGTAGGAGATCCCGGTTTCAGGACACATCAGGTCCCGACTGAAATACCGCGGTGTATCTGAGCCTTCTTCCAGGATCATCAGCACATCGTCCCCCGCATACATGGCGGTGCGGATACTTTCATCCAGCCGCTTAAGGGTATCTTCCTGAAGGTTCACCTGCAGGCGATCTATCACGATCTCAATATCGTGAGTCTTATAACGGTCGACCTTCATTCCCTTCTCCAGATCCCTGATTTCCCCATCTACCCGTACCTTGACAAATCCCTGTTTGGCGATTTGTTCAAAAAGTTCCCGGTAATGTCCCTTCCTTGATTTAATCACGGGCGCCAGAATGTTGATGCGTTTCCCTTCATAGTCCGAAGCGATCAGCTCCCGGATCTGAAGATCGCTGTAGCTGACCATTTTCTTCCCCGTATTATAGCTGTAGGCATCTGCTGCCCGGGCAAAGAGCAACCGGAGAAAATCGTATACCTCGGTTATGGTCCCAACAGTGGATCGGGGGGATCGGGAGGTAGTTTTTTGTTCTATAGCGATTACCGGGGACAGGCCATCGATCTTATCCACGTCCGGCCGTTCAAGGCTGCCGAGAAACTGCCTGACATAGGCCGAAAAGGTCTCTATATAGCGCCTTTGGCCCTCGGCATAGATAGTGTCAAAGGCCAGGGAAGATTTTCCGCTGCCCGACAGCCCGGTGATGACGACGAGTTTTTCACGCGGGATGCGGACGTCGATATCCCGCAGGTTGTGAACCCGCGCACCCTGAACGTCAATCATATGTGATTCGGAAGAATTCATAAACTTGGCAAGTTGCGAAATTACGACTTTGACCTGTAAATAGGAAGCAGGCTTTATTGAAGTTGGTAATTCCGGATGCCCGTCTTAAATTAGGCGTTTAAAAGGCAATCAAATGAAATTATTGGGTATTGGTTCACGTATTGATCACCCCGAAATGGGAAAAGGAGTTGTGGTAAATGTGAGTGCGCAACATTACTGGGTTTCCTTTGTGGATTCCGGCATTGAAACCATCGACCTCGACGGGGATTTCGAGGTGATCGAGGCCCTGCATGGGGAAGTGGACACGATCAGTTTTTCGGAGGTGGAAACTTCCCTGATAGAAATCCTGAGAAAATGGAGTGATGTGACCAGCCTTGTCCCAATAGGCGATAAATGGAAGGGAGGAACCCTCGTACTCACCTCCGGTGATCCCAATCTGTCCCCTAAAGAAATTCCGATCAATACCTTTTTCCATAAAATTGTCATGGTGCGGGACCGGCTTCGTGTAATGGAACAGAAGATCAATGGCAGCGATCGGTTGAGCGATCAGGAGAAGGTCGATCTTCAGCAATACATAACGCGTATTTATGGCAGCCTTACCACCTTCAATATCCTTTTCAAAAATAAGAGTGATCAATTCGTAGGGGAGCGTACCAAAACCTGATTCAATCCTTTCCACACCCCCTGGTGCTTCAGACAGCTTCCTGAAGGGGTTCTAAAGCATGCGGAGATACTTCGGAACTCCGCTCCTGAATTGTTGGCCCGATACTTTTTCCGGAGTGACCGGACGATCCAACAGGCAAACGGAAGTGTTCCACCGCTCCTTCTCTTTTGCGAAGTCCGTAGTTTCTTTTGGTATCTACCAGCATCCATGGGTCCGAACCGAAGTGTTCCCGGCAATACCTGGTCAGAAGTGGCAGCACATCGTGAACCGGGCGCAGCTGCCAGCAATTAAATTCACCCTGTCGGGAGTTAAGTTTCAAATGGGTTTCCAGTTTTTGTTTTTCTCTTTCAACCCGTTCGGACCAGGGCGCTAACTTATCTCTCAATATGGACAATCGCCTTGAAGATTCGGGACCTCGGGCCTGAAACAAAAGGATGATAAATTGAAGAAGGGGAAGCAACAATTCCTCTTTTTCGCTTAAATACGTAAAATAGACCAGCCGGAGGTTGGCAGTACCCTTATTATTTAACCAATCCCATACCCAGCGGGCCTTTTGCCGGTCTGCGGTTATGTGTCGTGTCTCGTTGAACAGAAGGGTGTTCTTTTCCCCAAAAGAGCGAATTTCAATCACTTCAAGTTCCTCATGAAAGGCTGTGTAAACTGCTGAAAGAAAGGATTCAAACGTCTTGTCAAAAGATAGGATAGTGGTCGTGGCATTCATGATGTTTGGATATACGCCAAAAATATGGAATAATTCCTAATTATGGAAATATTCCTGATTATTTATGGATATATTCCAAATTTCCTATATTTGAATCCATATCGGGCTTTTATTCCGGAACTATATCTATCATGGAAAACGAACTCACTATAAAAAGGTTTACAGAAGTCAGGAGGGAGCTTGGGCATACACAGGCGGAGTTTGCCAAATTGCTTGGGATACCTAGTACAACAGCAGACATAGAGCGGGGGAGAACCCGGCTCACGGGCAAGGTAGTGGCCGAGTTGTTACGGCAATTCAAAATCAATCCCCTGTGGTTATACGGGGAGAGCAACAGGCGTTATCTCGAGCCATCTACTGTTAGCGTTATGCCCAAGAT
>CBDUBB010000082.1:0-8528 GCA_965365265.1 uncultured Flavobacteriaceae bacterium | reverse complement strand
CCGGGAGTTCGACTTCTCCAACAGCTCCCTCGAGATCAAAAACGTGACGAGCGGCGAGGACACGGGCACCGAAGATGGCTGGTATCTCGGTCTCGAGCTTCCAAAGGGAACCATGAGGCTGAAGGACCCGGGTGAGATCACAGAATTGTTTATGAAGCATTTCAAAAGCATTGCCCCTGAAGGAGTGAAGGTGGAGGTACACCCCCACCATGGAGGAGAGCCCTATGTGACCCCTATTGATTCCATTGGCTACCAGGCGGCCAGCAGGGCCTACGAAACCACGTTCGGCGTTCCCTCGGTTCCTCACCGCGGTGGTGGGAGCATCCCAATTGTACCTCTCTTTGAAAAGGAGCTGGGTTCCAAGACCATCCTGATGGGCTTCGGCCTGAACAGCGATGCCATCCACTCGCCGAATGAGCATTACGGTATCTGGAATTTCCTGAAGGGGATTGAGACCATCCCCTATTTCTACCAGTACTACACCGAACTCTTTAAAAGATAGGGACCCATAAGCCTAAAAATCTGTACCCTCCTGATATTTTAAGATTTTTAGCGTAACAAAAGAGAAGGGGTTGCGTTCTAATAGGTAGATCAAAAATCGAACACTATATGATACGCCGCTTTTTCGTGCTCTGTTCCGGTGCGGACAGAGCCCTGCTCGACTCGTGCTCTGAAGGGGAGCAAAACAAATACGCTGGCATCGGGGCCACCGTTTTCTTTACGGCCCTCATGGCCTTTATCGCCGCCGCCTACGCCCTGTACACCGTTTTTGACAATGTGTATCTCGCCATTCCCTTTGGACTGGTCTGGGGATTGCTGATCTTCAACCTGGACCGATTTATCGTATCCACCCTGCGCAAAAGGGATAATTTCTGGAAGGAATTTATGCAGGCAAGCCCGCGGATCCTCTTAGCCTTAGTTATTGCCGTGGTGATTTCCAAACCCCTGGAGCTGAAGATCTTTGAGAAAGAAATCAACCGGGTATTGCTAGAACAAAAGAACCAGATGACCCTGGACAACCAACAGCAACTGGGCCTGCAGTATACCCCGGTCATCGAACAAAAAAAGAACGAGATCCAGGCCCTCAAACAGGAAGTGGCCCTTAAGGAAGCGGCTACCGACTCCCTTTATGAAACCTATATTGCCGAAGCCGAGGGCCGCAAAGGCACCCTGCTGGTGGGCAAAGGGCCGGTATACCAAGAAAAACGAGAAAAACACGATGCCGCCCTGGCAGAACTGAAAGCCCTGAAAGCTGAAAACCAGGAAAAAATCGCAGCGGTGGAGGGGGAAATCGAAACCCTTGAAACCGGATATGCGCAGGCTGTAGAAACTTCCCAACCCGTCATTGACGGATTTGACGGTCTGATGGCCCGGATTAATGCCCTGGGGGAATTGCCCTGGTTTCCTTCCTTCTTTATCTTTTTGCTGTTCCTTGCCATAGAAACGGCTCCTATCCTGGTCAAGCTCATGACCCCAAAGGGTCCCTACGACGTGAAGCTCGAAGACGAGGAAACCGCCGTGGCCTCCTGGGTAGCCCAAAAGGTGGACCAGCGAAAAAAGCTCATGCAAACAGACCAGTTACTGAATGAAAAGGTCTATGGAGAAATCGCCTCAGAAGAGGCCGTCTACGCCTATAAAAAACAAAAAGCGGAAGAGCTGATGCGCCTGCAGGCAGACCGGTTCCAGGAAATGCAGGTAAAGGGGCTTTAGCCAATGGGTCAGGCTTCTGCTGGAAGTTTTGGATGGGGAACGATCACTGGGGGAAGCCCCCTCCCCCCGGTGACAAGCTACGCCACAACCCTGCAAAGTGCCAGCAAGAACACCCCTCAGTTAGAATCCTATCAGGATTCCCCCGACACCACCCCTAACTTGCGCAAAAGAAAGCTGGCATTCATATTGGAACAAATGCCCTGTTTGAGCCGGTAGTCGAAAAAAAGCTGGTCGTCCCGGATCTCTACATCGAAAAAGTAATTCTGTACTCTGGGCTGGACCTCAGCCACCTCGCAGAGGCTCAGGTCATGGGTGGCAATAAGGCCGGTGGCCTGCAGCTTTAAGAGTCGGGACAGGAATTCTTTTGAGCCCCTGGCCTTGTCCTTGCTGTTGGTCCCCTTCAGGATCTCGTCCAGCACTACGAAATAGGGTTCCTCTGTAAGGTGGTCGACAATGACCTTCAGTCGTTTCAGTTCAGCGAAAAAATAGGATTCATGGCGGGACAGGGAATCTGTGGTGCGCATGCTGGTGATAAGGGGCATTGGGGTAAACGACAGGGACTCCGCACGGACAGGAAGGCCTGTATTCGCCATGAGTATCCCCAGGGAGACCGCCCTGAGGAAGGTGCTCTTTCCGGCCATATTAGCACCGGTGATCACCATAAAATGCCCCCTCTGGACCCTGATGTCATTGCAAACTGCATTTTCGCGCAACAGCGGGTGGGCAAGTTGCCGTGCCTGCAGCGTCACTTCTTCCTTATCTGTGATTTCAGGGAAAGCATACCCCGGATGGTTATAGGAAAAGTTGGCCAGGCTGATCCAGGCGTCAAAGGCGGAAAGGGCCTCAAACCACTCCCTGCTGCGGTCCCCATAGGTGCTTATCCATCTTTCTACTGCATAGGCCTGCCTGATATCCCAGAGGAAGAAGGCATTTGCAAAAACCGCTACCAGCAGGTTGTTGCGCTGGTCAAGGGCTCCGATCAGGTGGTTGAACTGGTTGAGGATTTTCGAAACTGGCATCTCTGCCCCACCCAGCTTTTCTTTCAGGGTCCGCAACCTGTCCGACTGAAAAGCATGTCCTTCGACCTGTTCAACCAGGCGCCTGTACTGCCTGAAGGTTTCCTGGGTTTTTCCCGTTGCAAGGGCAAGCCTGCCAATGTTCTTCGAAAAGGGAAGCGTAATCAGCAATCCTGTGAAGAAAAGTCCTATGAGCATCTCCAGGGGCAAAAGCCCAAAGGCAACCAGGAAGCCCACAACCAGGGAAAGCAGGGAGAACCCTAACGGAAGGTATCTTGTCCAGGAGGGGATTATTGGCATATAGTTCTGCATCCAGTCCGTTAATTCCCGTGCAGAGAGGGGCGTTGAAATAAGGCGGGCCGTAGCTGTGAAAGCCTGCCGCCATTCAAGCTGGTCGCTCAACTCCCTGACGGCCTCCTGCTTTGCGGGAATTCCGGAAACGTCATTCGAGCACAACCAGTTCGCAAGGGTATTGGTACCGGAAGAGAGTCCCGTCCGGTTCAAATATTGAAAAAACGACCCGGGGCCAAATAAGTCCAGATCCTCCGCGAAGGCGTGGTCGGCATCCCGGTAGGCAGCCCCATCCGGAAGATGTGTGAAGTTTCCTTTCAGAACCTCGAGCTCTGTTTGGTTCAATCGGATCAACTCTCCGAGCCTTTGGAATTCGTACTTTAAATCCTGATGCCTGGCAACCAGAAAAACAAAAAATCCGGCAACCAGAAGGGCTCCAAGGCTGTACCAGTAGGACCCCTCGAATGCCATATAACTTAAATAAGAGGCTGCCAAAAACGCTGCCAATCGCAATAGGGAGGTTCGCCGCAACCTTCCTTTCAGTTGGCCGGATTTCAGGTTCAGCTCCCTCAGGCGAGCCTCGTATGTCAATCTGGGATCATTCATATCAGGGCTTCCAGGGCCCGCTGGGTTTTCTTTGGCAGGGACGCGACGATCAACTCATAGGAATGGTCTGTGAGCTCCCGGAGGAGGTCCTCGGGGATCTGTTCGATATACAGGGTGTTCCAATGGGTTTTGCTCATATGGTACCCTGGAAGGATTTGGCCGGGAAACGACTCGCGGAGCGACAGGGCGCGTTCAGGATCACACTTCAAATTGGCCTGAGCGGGTAATCGTTCAAGGGGAACAACGGCAAACATCTTCCCCATAACCTTGAATACCAGGGTGTCCCGGTCAAAAGGAAAACCTTCGGTAACCCCTTTTTTGGTCAGGCAATATTCCCGGAATGCTTCAATATGCATATTTAGGTCGCGTTATGGCGTTAGACCCTGGGCATCATATACCACCACTTTTTTCCAAAGATGGCCGGCTTTGGCAATAAAATCGAGGTGTACCTCCTCCCCCTGATAGGCGCTCTGGGCAGCCGCCGATTCAAAAGTGACGATCATGGTATAGGTAAATGAATCATCCACCACCTCCCGGGTGGCTCTGGGGGGCCGCCCCAGGTAATTGGTTTTTGTATATCGGGAGGCGGCCATTAATTCACGGATAGCGGCTTCAAATTCCCGGCACTCCTTTGGGTCGTCCGGATTCTTCAGCCAAAAATAGACCACATGCGTAAAGGCAGGGTCGAATTGGGTCGTACCGGCATCCTGGGCAAACAGGCCCCGGGGCACAGCTAAGAAGGCGAGCAAAAGCACTGTGGTAAGGAATGGTTTCATCCCGCTGCAGAATTAGGTTTTGGAATCATCGGAGGGTTTCGGTCCTGAATTCCTGGGCTGGAGCAGCTTCTCAACAGGTCCATCCAGTTTCAGGGCCTCATAATCGAGTTTCCACCCCAGGGTCTCGACGATTTTTTCCATGAACAGTACCGCCTCAAGGGCTTCGTGCCGGGCAGTGTCCATGAGGCCACTCTCCGGGATTTTCTCACGGATATGGGCCTTTGCCTCTTTGTTCAGGCTGGTCATATCCTCAGGGGTAAAGGCATTGAAAAGATCGTTGCGTATATCGTAGAACTCGAGTTCCGGTTCAATGGACAAGATCTCCGGAGGCGGGAAGTTGCCAAGGATGATCGTCCGCTTTTCCGGGTCTGCCGAAACCTTGAGCTTTTTGAAATCATACCCGATGTGGGCCTTGGCATTGATCACTATCAATGCCTTTTTTTTGCTGCTGAAAAGGTTCATGAAATGCTCCTTGCGGTTTTCATACCGGTAGATTTCGGCAAAGTCTCCCTCCACCGTAATCAGTTTGCAAACTGAACGAACTTTTTCCAGGAGCATGGTGGATTGCTGCACCGTGAGCTCTTTTTGTTTTTTGCGGTTCAGCAATGCATACCCCCAGTACATGAGCAATGCCCCTAACAGTAATCCAAGTAATAATTCCGCCATATGGCTCCTTTTAAAAATTCCTTTAACTGCCCTCCGGTCCCCGCTGGGCAAATTTTCCTTAACTCACTCCCGCTGTTGTTCCATCTTTACAAGGGGGAATACCAAAGGTCGGCTTGGACAGGCATCGTTATCAAAAGCAGCTACCTGCAGGTTCAAAAGGTATTTGCCATCCTTAAGGTAATCCGGGACGAAAATAAATTCCGTGATGGTCGCCTGCGGCCGCGGATTCCCTGGAAGGCCCCAAAACGCCTTATGCGCAGCCAGCGCACCTCCGTCCTCTTCAGGGTCCACCGAAGGCAGATCCAGCAGCAGGTGTTCCACTCCCTGGTCGCGAAGCCATGCCACCCCTTTCGGATCCAGGCAGGGAGGGTTGGTCCCTGAGTAATCCTTATGCTTTTTAGCCTCCGTATTCGGGAGCGTCCTGATAATCAAAGCTTTTGAAACAGGGAGAGGAAGCGCCTTTTCCAATTGTTCCTTGCTTACAACCCGGTTCGTTCCTATAGCCAGTGGCTCAATGCTGATCAGCGTGGCCGCAAGCCAGGCAGGAGGCGGGCTGTTCCATAAGGATTCCGCCGCAGGGGTTATATGCCCCATGCATTCCGTATGGGTTCCGTGGGCATGTGGGTTGAAGCTGATATCGTTAAAATTAACAGAAGCCCCGGCCCTGACGCTGCCAACAAAATCCCCCTCCCGGTGCGGGGTGATCTCGGCTGGTTTCAGCCCCCAGGCACGCACCCCTGACCCGTCACTGGTAACCGGGACGGATAAATCCACTCCGGCATCCAGATCTGCTTCCCATTGGGTTCCATCATGATGAAAAATCACCTTCATATTAATGGCCTGTCGGATTTCACTTCAAATTAATCATAAATAAGTCACTGGCAATTCCATCCACCAAAAATTTGCCCTTGCGTGCCGTATAGAGGGTGCCATTATCCATAAAAAGGAGTTGGTCCCTGAGATAGGGGGCTGCCTGGGTACGAAGATAGCTCTCATAGGTTGGTCCGAATTCCTCCCGGATCCTGGACAGGGATACCCCCCACCGTGTCCGGAGCCCCATCATCACCGTTTCATTGTACCGGTCCCGAATGGAAAGTTCTTCTATTTCCCCGGGAAAGCCTCCTTTTTCCAGTGCCTTCACATACCTGAGATTATGGGCCGGGTTCCACCATCTTTTAATGCCGTCGTAGGAATGGGCTGCAGGGCCTATCCCCAGGTAGGATTTTCCCTGCCAGTACCCGGAGTTGTTGCGCGAATAAAACCCGGGTAGGCCAAAATTTGAGATCTCGTAGTGATCATACCCTCTTTCTTCCAGGGTGTGTACCATGAGCGTGAATTGTTCCCGGGCTGCCTCTTCATCCACGTCGGGGGAAAGTCCGCGCTTCACAAAGGAATGGAGGGCTGTTTGCGGTTCCACGGTAAGGGCATAAGCCGAAATATGGGGTGGCCTGAAATCCAGGGCCCGGGCAAGATTCGATTGCCAGCGGTCCAAATCACTTCCGGGAATCCCATAAATAAGGTCCAGGGAGTAATTACTGAAATACCGGGCGATTCCCTCCAGAGATTCCAGAGCCTGCCGAGGGGTATGAGCCCTGTTCATCCACCTGAGTTCCTCTGCATCAAAAGACTGTATCCCAACGCTGAGCCGATTTACCGGGCTATCACCAAGGGCCTTTATTTTCTCCGGATTCAGGTCATCGGGGTTGGCCTCCACCGTAATCTCCGCCCCTTCTCCCATACCAAAAAGCTGCCCCACCATTTCTACAAAATGCACGATCTCCCCTACCGATAAAAGGGATGGGGTCCCTCCCCCGAAATAGACCGTGTCCGCCGGACCCTGCCAGCCCTGGTCTGCAAAAAAGGAGAGTTCCTTCTCCATAGCCCGTAGAACCGAATCTTTGTGCTTCAGAGAAGTGGAGAAGTGGAAATTGCAGTAATGGCACGCCTGCCTGCAAAATGGGATATGGAAGTAGATGCCGCTCATAGTGGGTTCAGGGGAGATGGCAGGTTGGCGATGGATGTTGCTGTTCGCATGCGGGACGATTGTGAATTGCAGTTGGAAGCCTTAATTTGAGAAAGGGTGGGTGGGGGCCCTTACCCCAAATTGCAAATCCCAAATCCCGAACGATCTTTTATTCCCAACGCTCTTCGTAAAGACCTCCTACTTTTTCAGTCTTGTTTCATTTTGTTTTACAAATGCCTCCCAGCCTGTGTACTTTTTGCCTCCCTGGGGGTTTCCAAGGTTATAGAAATGGCAAACTGCGGCGGCCAGGCCATCCGTGCAGTCCAGGTTCTTTGGCAGGGTAGTAAGGCCCAAGGTAGTCTGAAGCATCCGGGCCACCTGTTCCTTGCTCGCATTCCCGTTGCCGGTAATGGCCATTTTTATCTTTTTGGGCAGGTATTCGGTTATGGGAACCTGACGGGAGAGTCCGGCGGCCATAGCCACTCCCTGGGCCCTTCCCAGTTTGAGCATCGACTGCACATTTTTGCCGTAAAAAGGGGCCTCAATGGCAATCTCATCCGGGTGATAGGTGTCGATGAGTTCCAACGTCCTGTCAAAAATGAGTTTCAGCTTGGTAAAGGGGTCCCTGTATTTGGTGAGCATGAGTTCATTCATCTGGATAAACTCCATCTCCCTGCGCTGTACGCGGATAATCCCAAACCCCATAATAGTGGTTCCCGGATCAATTCCAAGAATAATCATTTCTGAAGGAGAGGGCTTATTCATGAGTCTCGATTAGAAGCGGGATACGGAATCTCGAGGAGACGGGTATCCCGCGTTTCAGTGCCGGCTGCAGTCTGGGGAGGCTTCGGAGCGTCCCTGAAACTATACGTTCGAATTCGGGATTTTCGGCTGTAAGCAAGGGGTTTTCCTCTACGGAGAGGACCGAAATTCCTCCCTGGTTATCCACCAGGAAATCCACGTATAAGGTATCCGTCAGGGACTGATCCGACCGGAATTCAAAGTCCTGCAGGGCCATGGCCAGGTGCATGATCAGGGTGTTCTGGAAACATTCCTGCTGCTCCGGCTTGGAGGCCGTTTCCTCGCAGGCTTCAAAAAGCGGGAACTGGTCTACCTCGTTCCAGTTGATACTGCGCATCTCCTGTTCAACAAGCTCACGGGTCTTTGTTTCACTGGAGGCAAACCACTCACACGAAACCAGGCAAAGTCCGAGCAGTATCCCCAAAATTCCAGTCGTAAGCTTCATATCGTCCGCAACTCGGGCGGAAATTACAAATTTTTGCACGATACCCGACATGGACAGGTTCCTGGAGTCGTCCCGGGCGGTTTGGTTGATCAATGCAGCTGAAGCTTTTGTACCCGTATTATTCAGAATTGTATTCAAATCCGCATCCCGTGGGAGTCATCGTAAGGAAAAACCTGCTATTTTTCACTTCAATTTATAACAGGCATCCCCACCTAACATAAGAGAAATGGATATCATCTTACTCATAATCGGTC
>CBDUBB010000081.1:0-8629 GCA_965365265.1 uncultured Flavobacteriaceae bacterium | reverse complement strand
CTGAAAAATAAGGTAGTCCGTAACGCTTAGGTTAAGGCGGTTGAAGGCCTCAGTGGTAAGTTCAGGAGCTTCTCCAAAACTTACCGAAAGGAGGGTGTCGATCCGCACCTGAATGCTGTCTGAGGTGAGAATCAGCCGGTCCATCTCCTTCAGGTTCAGGGCCAGGTCATTTTGAAACCGCTCCAGATAGGCCAGCTCTTTTTTTCGATCCTTTTTGTCTTCATTGAGGTTATCCAGCTGCAGGGCAATCAGAATGCCGATGACTACCAGGAGGATTTCCCCCAGGGCATACCAGAGGTAACGGGTAAAACTTTTACTATTCAGGAGGCGTTGCCGGATTTTGGAAAAAAAGCGGGCCATCTAGTCGTAATAGTTCATTTTCCTCCGCATCTCCACAAACCTGGGGTTTTGGTAGTATTTTTTGAAAACAGGATCCACATTCATGAGATATGCCGGACTGGTGACTCCCTCCTCCTGCTGTCGTTCTAAAAAAGAAAGTGCCAGATCATCCTCCCCCTGAACGGCTGCTACGGTTGCCAAATCATCAAGAACTTGGGTCTCGCCAGAAGCTAGCATCACTTCCAGGGAGTCTCTATAGATATTGTTCTTTTCCAGGTTTCCGAGCTTATAATACGTATTGGAGAGGTAGGCCATCACCCTCGGAGGAGTATATCCCTGCCCCCGGTAGGCCGCGGCCAGTACCTCCTGAGCCTCCTGATACCGCTCCTCGCGATAATAGATAATACCTAATAGGGAGCGAAATAATGGTACATCCATCAGGCTTAAAGCTTCGTTTATATTCCCTTCTGCTGCCTCCAGATTGGTTTCCAAAAGGTTTATAATAAACTGGTCAAACAACAACATGATATTTCCCGGTTCCACCCTCATGGCAATCCCGGCAAGCCCCTTGGCCTTATCATTATTCCCTTTTATTACATTTACAGAAACGGCCGTACAGATGCACAAACTCGTGGGCAATTCCGGCCAGGAATTCAATTCAATCGCCTCATCTACCATATCAACTGCCATTTTAAGATCACCCAAATAGATCGCCTCATAGTTCGCCTGTACCAAGCGTATATCTGAGCTGGAAGGGTCTAATTCCCTGGCTATGTTTAAATGTTCTACTATGCGGCTTCGATAAGACTGAAGCAATTCCTGATCGACTTTCCATTCAGGCCAGCCTTGCAGTACCATCACCCAGGCCAAAAAGGTGTGTGCCTGTGCATAATTGGGATCCAGGGCAATAGCCTCTTCCAACAAAGAGACAATCCTAGCCATCCGGTTGGGTTGCAGTCGATAGAATTCATTCCTGGCTTCCATGAATTTCAAATAGGCCGGTCCTTTTGTGGTCCTCCCGACGGCAAGAGAATTGAATTCGTCTTTGCTAAGATGGATGTTGAGACTGGAAGCAACCTTTCGGGCAATGGAGCTTTGCAGGGCAGGTGCCTGGTCCATGAGCTCCTTATAGGTGATACTCCAGATTTGTCTTTGCGAATACGGATCTATCAACCCTATGTCAATTTGAATGCTGTCGCGCCCCGCAAAAGCCCTGGCAAAACCTTGCATCAAATAGGTTACCCCCAGCTCCTCTGCGATTATTTTTGTATTCTTTTCGGAATTCTGATACCCGTAAACGGTCAAAAAGTCCGTAACGGCAAAGGAGCGTACCTTGCCCAATTCATTGATCAAATCGAGAGTAACACCATTGGAAAAATAGTCCAGGTCTGGATCCTCACTTAAATTTTTGAGAGGGAGCACGGCAATCGGGATGGAATTGGGAGCAGCAATACCAGGCATTTCCTCCTTGGATTCCGTTCCGAATAAACTGCTCCTCGAAGTTAAAAGGTATCCGATGATCACAATAAGCAGGATAATGACCACCTTATTGATCATGGGTCTTCGCTCAGCAGGGGTGAAGGGGTTTTCTGCGGCCTGTTCAGAATCCGTTCGAATAATCCCTTGTGGAGAGAGCTCATAAGCCCAGGCGAGAATAAGGGCCACCGGGAAGCCGATCAACAGTACTACAATTGCCATTTGCATGACCCAATCCGGGGCATTAAAGGCATCGGTGGCGAGGTCGAGTATCTGAGCTACCAGCCACGAGGTGATTCCATAGGTAAGCGCCACCTGATAGACCTTACGCCTCTTAAGCTCCTTAAGGAATTTACGCAAGTTCATAAATGAAAGATACTAATTTTAGAATAATAAGGAGTTCTACACGCATGGCTCCCAGAGTCTTTCCCCTAAGGAATTCAGAGAGTACCCTATATGTATTCAGGCATCTTAAGGCGCTGACCCAAATCATTGCATGCAAAAAGTCCGGTGAATAACTTCACTGTTGATTTCAACTTAAAAATTCTCTGCCATGAAAGCCGCTATCCTGTATTCCGGAAAATTCGGTAGCACCCGCCAGTACGCCAAATGGCTGGGGGAAGCCACCGGGCTGCCCGTTTTTAACCTACGGGAAAACCCCCCGGAACCCTGGAACTACGACCTGCTGATCCTGGGCACCTCTGTCATTGTAGGCAAGCCCACCATTGCGCGATGGATGAAGAAGAACTGGCCCATGCTCTGGGGCCGCAAACTCCTGCTGTACTCCGTTTCCGGGACCGCCCCGGGAAACCCGGACCTCAACATATGGATGCGCCGACACCTGGGCGAAGAGATCCTCTCCCAGGTGAAATACATCCCCCTGAGGGGCCGTCTGGACCTTGACGAAGTGCCCTGGTTATTACGGGCAATGCTGAAAATGGCTGCCAAAGCCTCCAAAGACCCGGAAACCAAAAAACGCATGTCCGAAGGCTTTGACTATATGGACCGGGACAGCCTGGAGCCCATCCTGGAGTGGTATGCCGCCCAGACCCGTCCAGTCCGTCAGAAGGCAATGGAGCCAGAATTTGCATTTGCCTGAATACGAAAAAGTGTTCCTGAACCCGCAAATGTGCTTTTTGGGATAACAGGCAAAGAAAATGGCACCCTAAGACAAGTCAGCCTGAGCGGTCATCCCTACCTTTAAATGAACCTCAACGCGCCCTATTTACAGACCTAAGGCGGGCCGTACGACCAAAACGTTCTGCAACCCTTAACACCTACCCGATGAAAACACGAAGCCTTTCTTTCATTTTGCTGTTTTTGCTGCTTCCACTTATCTACCTGGGGTGTTCCGACGACGATGACCCCCAGCAGTTCAGCCTCGTCGTGTCAGTATCCCCGGATGACGGTGGTACCGTGACCCCCTCCTCCGGCACCTTTGACGACGGGGAGGAAGTAACCCTTTCTGCTATTCCGGCGGAGGGATATGCATTTGAACAATGGAGCGGGGACGCCTCGGGCACTGACAACCCTATGGCAGTTACCATTACTTCCGACCTGGAAATCACCGCTGAATTTACTGAACAGGACGCTGACGGGGACGGGGTTTGCGACAACCTGGACCAGTGCCCGGACACCCCGGCAGGAGTGGATGTGAACGCTAATGGCTGTGCCCTCTCCGAGCTGGATTCTGACGAAGATGGCATTTCAGATGACCTGGATCTCTGTACAGATACCCCTACAGGTGAAGAGGTGGATGCAACCGGATGTGCCGATTCCCAAAAAGACACAGATGGAGACGGCATTACCGATGACGTGGACCAGTGCCCGGAAACCCCGGAAGGAGAAGCCTCCGATGAAGCAGGGTGCTCTCTGAGCCAAAAAGACACCGATGGAGATGGGGTAACGGATGATAATGACCGCTGTCCGAATACGCCTGAAGGAACCACAATCGATGAATTCGGTTGCCCTGTCAATAGCGAATACACCTATATCCCGGATGATGAATTCGAACAAATCCTGATCGACCAGGGGTACGATACGGAACTTGATGATTTCGTGTTGACCAACTCAATTAATGGAATCAGGGAACTGGTACTCCCGCGCTTTGAAGATCTAAACCGGGATTATTCCATTGAAGATTTGACCGGGATCGAAGATTTTAAAGCCCTGGAAAGCCTAACGATCCTCTACGGTAACTTTGGAGAAAATGCAATTGATCTTTCACAAAACACGGCCTTGACTGAACTGCTATTTCATTGTAGTGATATAGCTGACCTGGATTTAAGTCAAACCAACATTGAAAGGCTTCAAATTCAGGGGAATATATTCTTTAATCTGTGTTCCAGCAAGGTGGGCAATATAAATGTCGAAGGTTTAGAAACCCTGACATCTTTCTACACATACTTTGTAGAATTTGACGATCTGAATTCGATCTTAAATTCCGCCATCTATTTACAGGAAATTCTATTGGTCGATCCAGTTACTCCGAACGGCCCCATGGAATACCTCGATCTGTCAAATAACGCAAACCTAAAGTCCGTTTCTGTTAGTTCATGCTTAAAAAGAGGGCCTGCCATTATTGATCTGAAAAATGGAACCAACCAGAATCTTACGGAATTTATCTTAAGCGGCGGAAGCGAACTATGTATCCCTCAAGAAGAATTTACATGGGAGCCTTGTATCGAGGTGGATGATCCGGTCTACGTGGAAAGCATCCTGAAAATACCGGATTACACTAGCGTGGATTATACAATTACTAATAATTGTGGAGGCTAATAAGAAAACCAACCTGTCTAAAAGGCTGCCTCCGGGCAGCCTTTTATTTGCCCGTGTACTGTGGTGTAAGTCGCACAATCCCCTTAAGGACCTCCCGAATCCCCTCATCCTCTATCCCCAGAGATTGCACCAGGGAACTTCATTACGAATGGCCGGAGGCTCGTTCGGGGATGGCGTTCAAATTTTCTGTATCTTGTTTGAAACACAATTCTCAAACCACTGCATTATGAAAACACTACGTAAAGAAGATGTGGACCAGGGGGTCTTTGACCTCTACGACGCCTACGCCCACAACCAGATCGGGAGGCGGGAATTTATTGATAAACTCTCCACCTATGCCGTAGGGGGGATCACGGTCATGTCCCTGATGAGTTTCATGATGCCCGATTACAAAACCAGGGTCCAGGTCCGACAGGACGACCCCCGGGTAGATTCCGAATACATCACCTACCCCTCTCCGAAAGGCGGGGGCGAGATCAAAGGGCTGCTGGCCCGGCCGGCAGGGGTGACGGAAAAGCTGCCCGGCATTGTGGTGGTGCATGAAAACCGGGGTCTGAACCCGCATATCGAAGATGTTTGCCGACGTGCGGCCCTGGCCGGTTTCGTGGCCCTGGCGCCCGATGCCCTGACGCCCCTGGGTGGGTATCCCGGCACGGACGATGAGGGGCGCACCCTGCAGCGGCAGCGGGACCGGGGCGAAATGCTGGAGGATTTTATCGCGGCCTATGACTTTCTGAACGGGTATTCCGGATGTACGGGAAAAATCGGGGTGGTCGGCTTTTGTTTCGGGGGCTGGATCTCCAACATGATGGCAGTGCGCATCCCCGGCCTTTCAGCAGCCGTACCCTTCTACGGGGGCCAGCCCGATTCTGAGATGGTGCCGAATATCCAGGCACCGCTTATGCTACACTATGCGGGGCTGGATGAAAGGGTGAACAGCGGCTGGCCGGAATACGAAGCGGCCCTGAAAGCCAACGGGAAGGAATACCAGGTCTTCTTCTACCCGGAGAAAAACCACGGCTTCCACAATGACACCACCCCGCGCTACGACAAGGAGGCGGCCGAACTCGCCTGGAGCCGGACCGTGGAATTCTTTAAAGAGAAACTGGCCTAGGCTCAGTCCGGCGGTCGATTCTGTAGTTCCTTCTGTACCCGTTCCAGCAATTGCTGCCAGCGGGGCTTCATTTCCAAATAAGTGCGATTCAAAAAATCAATGGTAATAGCCCTGTTGGTCACCCGGTTCAGATAAAGCATTTGGGGTAGGAGCTCCCTTTTCACCTTTTCAATATCAGGTCTCTCATATCCTGGCAAGCGCAAATCGATGTACTCCCCGTAGCTCATAAATGCCGTCTTCGCATCTTCCTCCAGTTCGCGGGACAACTTCATATCCGCCTCCCAGGTAGCCACAGCCCTGCGGATAGAGTCGTTTTGTATTACCTCTAATTTGCCGGAACCTAAAAGGTCTTCTATCGTCCCCTGCTGTGTCGCATGCTTGGTGTACCCCATCAAGTCTTTCATATAGTTCAGTAAACTGTCTTCGGCGATTTTCTCCGGGGTCCTTTTGCTGTAGGCAATTACAGAATCACATGCGGCAAGGATGTTTCCGGACTTGACAATGACCCTGTCCAGTTCCTCCAGGTTGCGCTGCAGATCCCGCTCCAATTCCTGCAGGTAAACCCGTTCCTGATGGCGGTCTTCCCGGTAGTCCTTCTGCTCGTCAAGGTACAGGGCAATCAGGATCCCAATGACTACCAGGCCAATCTCCCCCAGGGCGTACACTAGATAACGCACGACCCGGCTTTCCATAAGGGCCGCCCCGCGTATCTTCCTGAAAAAACGAAACATAAAACATGGCTTTGGGTTCCCCTAAAATAGCAGAATTCCATCATTTGCCATAATACCGCCCATTTCCAGACCCTCAGGGTTTCTCCTTGCTATTACGCGGCAGCACCTCCTCCGGGAAGGGGAAGAGGATGGTCGAATTCTTCTCTGCCGCGATGTTGGACAGGGTCTGGTACAACCTCAGCTTGATGGCAGATGGAGACTGGTCAATCATCTTTCCGGCAGCCAGTAGCGTCCCCGCAGCCTGCTCCTCTGCCTGGGCCAGGATGACCCGGGCCCGGCGCGAACGCTCGGCCTCGGCCTGGTTGGCCATCATCCGGCGCATGTTCTCCGGCAGCTGGATGTCCTTGATCTTCACATCGATGATGTCAATGCCCCAGTCACTGGTCTCGTGTTCCACAATGTGCTTGATGTTCTTGCCCATTTCCTCCCTTTTGGAAAGGATGGTATCCAATTCCACCTTCCCGCAAACATCCCTCAGGGCCGCCTGGGAAAGTTGGGAAATGGCATAGTCGTATTCTTCAACTTCCAGGACGGCTTTCTCCGCGTCACTGATCTTGAAGAAGACCACCCCGTCAATGCTGCAGGGGACGTTGTCCTCGGTCATCACTTCCTGGGAGAGAATGTTTACGGTGATTACCCGGATATCCACTTTCTGGATGGTCTCCACCACGGGGATAATCCAGCGGAAGCCGGGTTGAAGGGTCTTTACATACTTCCCGAAGCGGAACTTCAGGGCGCGTTTGTACTCATAGACGATACGGATGCCGGCAAAAAAGAGGATCACAACCAGGGCTCCGAAAAATAGGATAGGGTTCATAGAAATTGTTTTTAAGGGTTGAACTGATTTTTAAAGGGATGGTTCCCGGTAATCTTTCCCGAAGGCTGGAATTCCTGACGCCACAACTTGACATCCAGCCAGATGAACCAGGCCAGAAAACTGGAGAACGTGATTTTTTGGATCAGGGGGAGGGCCTGCAGGAACCTCCCGGTCTCGTATATGCCGTAATTTACCACGAAAATTCCAAGGCACCACCCTCCGAAGAGAACCAGGGACTTCAGACCCTGTCTCCAGAGGCCGACCAAAAGCGAGCTTAGGGCGATCAGACCGAAGGCCCCGGCGATGTACACAGTCAGGTCATGGGTGTCTGCCCTCAGGAAAACCATGGTTCCCAGCGCAGCCAGACCGCTGTAGCGCAACAGCTGCCTGAACCAGGCCGGGCCCCTGGCAAGGGCAGGAAGGCGATACCATAATACCACAAGGCCCAGGGACAAAAAGCCCAGGGCAACCCGGGCCCAGTGCCGGCCCGTATTCAGCATCCCGTTAACGGCATGGGTATCCAGCAGGTCGCAGAGGTAGTTATGGCGCCAACTAAAGCCCAATTGCCCGGGATTGTTCCAGGAGCCACCGGGATATAGTCCGGCTGCAAGGAGATAGCATAAAACGAACAATGCCATCCCAAGCAGGGGGATCAAATACCTTAACCGGATTTCCATATCCAGGAGTTTCAAAGGGTCGCCGTGAATTTCTGAGAAGATACGCCTCTCCATGTCAGGTTAAAATGATAAAGGTCAGCCGGGCCGCACCCAGGGGCGGCATGGATGAAATAACCGAAAATTAACATCCGGGCTGACCTGCGTCATGGCAGTAACCCATTGAATATCTTTCCTTTGGTATGCAAAAAAATAGACGACTAAAATGATAACTGCGCTGGTACTGCTGGCCGGATTCCTGACCTATCTGCTGCTGATGCCGTTGGAACTGTGCATCGATAGCTACAGGGAAAGGTATTTCCTGCGCATGGGGGCACTTGCCCGTTTAGGGGTGGAAAAGCACCCTGCAGAACTGATCCGCCTTCACCTGAAAGTGCTGTTCCTGAATTTTTACTGGCGCCCCTCGGACATCCGCTCCTGGGGCAGGCCAGGGAAGAAAGCATCCCGAAAGGGTAAGGCCGTCAAAAAACGGGGCTTGCCCCTGGACCGGGCCGGAAAACTCCTGAGATCTTTCAGGGTAAAATCCTTCAGGCTGGAATTGGATACCGGGAATCCGGTCCTGAATGCAAAATTGTATCCCTTGTTGTTCCTTCCTGGACTACGGACCTGGGACATGGGAATCAACTTCCTGGGCCGCAATCATGTTTCGCTTCAAATCGTGAACCGACCGATATATATCCTTAACGCACTATTTAACCCT
>CBDUBB010000080.1:0-8661 GCA_965365265.1 uncultured Flavobacteriaceae bacterium | reverse complement strand
CAATATCGGGAGTTTCAATCCGGCCTATGTGGGCAGTGTGGAGTATACTGATTTCAATCTGCTGTACCGCGCCCAGTGGATCGATATCCCGGGGGCCCCCCGGACGATTCGTTTCGGGATCAACGCCCCTTTGGGCAACCGCAAACACGGATTGGGTTTCAATGCCGTCAACGACCAGCTCGGACCCACCACCTCCACATTTGTGGATGTTTCGTATTCGTTCCAGATAAAATTCGAATATGACGTGTTCCTTTCCTTTGGCCTGGACGTCGGGGGGAGCTTCCTGAATGTGGATTTCTCCAAGGGGTCCTTCGAGAACCCAGGGGAACCCATCCTGAATGAAGAGAACATCAATGAATTCACACCCACGGTAGGTGCAGGACTTTTCCTGTACCACCAGCTTTGGTATCTGGGGGTTTCCGTGCCCAATTTCCTCACCGATGGTTTGTATAGCAACGCCGTTGCCCAGGTGGTGGAAGACCAGATGCAGTTTAATTTTATTGGAGGGTATGTCTTTGAGCTGAATGACAACCTGAAGTTCAAGCCGGCCTTTCTGGTGAATTATATTTCCGGATCCCCGGTCAATGGAAACATTTCCGGGAACTTCCTTCTCAATGACACCTTTACCCTCGGGGCTGCCTACCGCTTTGACAATGCGGTCAGCGGCCTGGCCGGATTCCAGGTGACAGACAGTATCTTTTTGGGCTATTCCTATGACTACAACACCAATGGGCTTGGAGGGTATAACAGTGGTTCCCACGAAGCCATCGTGAAGTTCTATCTGGGCCGCAGTGGTTCTGGGGAGCGGAAAGCCAGGAAAGAGAAAGGAAAAGGAAAACAAATTGACAGTCCGCGGTTCTTTTAAGATATGGATATGATCAGCAGGTATTTAATCATCGGACTTTGTGTTTTGACATTTGGATCCCTCTGGGCCCAGAAGGATTCCAGGGCAGACCGCTTGTATTTTGAGTATGCCTATCCCGCAGCGGTAAAGGCATATGAGGAGGAGATGAAGGAATACCTTCTGACTTCCGGCCAGCAGTTGAACCTGGCAGATGCCTATTTCAGGACGAGGCAATACAAAAAGGCGGCGGATACCTTTATGGAGGTCTATAAAAAAGACAGCCTGATGACCAACGCCCAGTTCAATACGATGCTGCAGGCCCTGTCCAAAACCTCAGGACCAGAACGTGCCAAAGCCTTTCTAAGCACCCGTTCCGACCAGTTGTCACCGGCCCTGATGGAGAACACGGCCTTCAATTACGAAATCCTGGAAGATGCAGCTGTGTCTGACCTGGATTATGGGATTTACGACCCCGGGGTCAACAGCAGTCAATCCGATTTTTCCCCTGCCTTTTTGGGTCCTGACCAGTTGCTGTTTTCCTCTTCAAGGCCCCTGGCCAAAAAAGAAACCTATACGCCTACCGGGGAGGCCTACCTCAATATTTATACGACAACCCTGCAACCAGGTGGCCAGGCAGGAAGACCCTCCACGGTTTCGTGGATCCCGGGAATTGAATACCATCAGGCGACCCCTTTTTACAGCGAACAGCTACAGGCCATACTCTATGTGCAATCCAATATGGAGGAAGAGGGCCTGGCCTTTGATCCAAACGGTAAAAACAGCCTTGCGATTTGCCGTGCGGGACGGGATGGATCCTTCGAATACCTGTTCCGGGACCTGAGCACTTCCTTTTATTATCCCTTTTACGACGATCGGACCGGCAAGCTCTATTTTGCAGCAGACTTTGACAAGGGGTACGGGGGGACAGATCTTTACTATGTCTATACGAACCGGGGGCAGATCATGTCCGAACCAGTCAACCTTGGCCCTCAGGTCAACACCCCTGGTAATGAGATAGCTCCTTTTATCTTTGATGGAAGCCTTTACTTTTCGTCCGACGTATTCTATGGACAGGGAGGGATGGATATCTACAAATCCGAAGTTCTGGAAGGGGACTTTTACAGCATTCCTGTCAATCTCGGACCAGGAATCAATTCACCCCAGGATGATTTCGGCTTTATCATCCGGGAAGATGCGAAGGGAGGATACCTGGGCTATTTTGCCTCCAACAGGCCCGGAGGGCAGGGTAACGATGATATTTATGGTTTCAGGGTATCTGAAAAACCCGGATTGATGACCCTGGTGGTCCGCGGAGCGGTTCAGGACCCTGGTGGTATCGGGATCGAGAAAGCCTTTGTAAGGCTCTATGATCCGGAGGGTACCTTAATCCGGGAAACCTATAGCGGGGATGACGGGGAGTTCCGAATGGAAATTCCCTGGAGGGACAACGTAAGGGTCGAGGCCGGGAGAGAGCGCTTTGAAACGGTGGATTTGGGAGCCACAGGCCAAAATCCTCAATTGATCTCTGGTCAGTCTTTGACAATTCAGCTGACCCCTGTGGAATCGGTGGTACTGCAGCAGGCGGACCGAACCCTGCTCAGGATGGAGAAGTTCCATTTTGACAGCGGCAGTACCCGGGTTACCCCTCAAATCGCCACCGTACTTGATCAGGCGGCTGAGTCATTGAAAAAATTCCCGGACCTGCGCATAGAGATCGAAGCCCATACGGATAGCCGGGGTAATGCAAACCGCAACCTGGACCTATCCCAGAAACGTGCTGAGGCCATCAGGGAATATCTCATCTCCAAAGGGGTGGCCCCCGAAACCTTTCAGGACGTAACCGGCTATGGGGAACAGCAAATCATCAACAACTGTACCGACGGCGTCTACTGCCTCGATATGCTTCATAAACAAAATGAACGCTATCCGTTTGTAGTAGTTAACTACAATGATTTATAGGGGAAAGGATTATCTGCTAATAACGCAGTCGCTGCAGTCTTTGACCTCACCGTAATAAGTCTCCCGGTATTTATGCAGGGTGCGGAAGGGTAAGCCAAGCCATTTTTTCCGGATATAGGTCACCTTTGTGTGCAGGCGTCCCATCTCAGGGGTAAAGCGTTTTTCTACTCGGGTTTTTCTGTCAATTCGTACCAACTTCATGTTACCGATTTTGTGCAAAGCTTACAAAAAGGAGTATACATGTCAAATCCTGAGCGTTAAACCTATGTTATGGGAAATGTAATGTCCTTTAAATCAGTATCATCCAAAGGTAATAGGCGGCAAAGAAAGAGAGGAAGACAATGCCCAGGTAGGTCAATAGCCGCAGGCCGGGGCCCGGATGGTACTCCTCCGGGAGGTCGTCACTACTGACATTTTTCAGGTTCATATAGCCCACCAGGGGGGCCAGCACAAAGGAAATAAAGGTGGCAAGGGCCACCAGGTCTCCCATATTCGCGCTAAAGGCTGTCAGGACCAGAAAGTTAACTGCGGTAAGGACGAGCACGGCTGCGGCATAGTGCCATTTTTTTACGAATCGTTTTTTATCCGGTTGCAGGTATTCCAGGACATCCACACTTACCCGGGCAATGGCGTCGTGAGCCGTCATGCAGGTGCTGAACATGGTGGCAAAGGCTGAGACCGCTATGAAGAGATAGGCCCATTCCCCTATGTGTGTGGTAAAGATGGAAACCACCTGATCGGCAAAGGTCACGGCGTTGCCGCTGAGTTCCGTTTGCGTTCCGTAGAGGGTGCGATACCCGATCAGCAGGAAGAAAACGGCGAGCAGGGCCGTGGTGATGTATCCGGAGTTGAATTCCTGAAGGGCCTCTTTCAGGCTGGGCCGCTCTCCCCGGCTCTTGTATTTCTCAAGGCTCCAGAGGCTTATCCAGCTGCTGGCCTCCACAGCTGTGGGCATCCACCCGATCAGACTGATCAGAAAGAGTATCCCCACAGAATCGAAAATTGGAGGCGGTGAAAAGTCCGGAACAGCTTCCACAGGGGGCTTGTAGAGGACAAGGGCCGTTGTGGCCAGCAAGGCCACGAACAGGATGGTCACCACAAATTTCAGGGAGGTCTCCAGGAGTTTGTACCTCCCGATGATCAGTGCGGCAGAGATAAAAGCAAAAAGGCCCAGGGCGATCCAGCTCACGGATCCCGTTGTAATCTTAAAGAGGTTGGCCAGCAAGCCGGCCGTAACCACATACAGGGCTGCGAGGATCGTGAAGGTGGTCACCAGGGTGATTCCGGCATATACCCACATATACAGCTTCCCCCTGCGGGAATACCCTTCGATCAGGCTGCGGCCGGTTACATTGGTATACCGAATCCCGAATTCGAAAAATGGATACTTAAGAAGGTTGGCCAATAGGATGGGGATGACCATGACCCATCCATAGGTCGCCCCGGCCTTAGTGGAAAGCACCAGGTGGGAAGTGCCAATGGCCATACTGGCAAAAAGCAGGCCCGGCCCCAGGTTTTTCAGCAAGGTCTTGAATTGGTTCATAGCTGCAGCCGTCTAAAATACAAACTTTGGGCCTTATTCAATCTCGATCCGTTTTCCGTAGAAACGCGGCTGGGTATTCAAGATAAGGTCCAGGAAAACCTTGACCCGTGCAAAATATTCCCGAAGTTGAACTTTCAACCCCCTTGAACCCTCTACATCCTTTGCGCTGAACCCTATGGCGTACAGGTCTTTCTTTGAGGCTATAAACAAGGCCCTTTCGGTATGGAATTCCTGGGAAATTACCGTTACCGAATCAAGGCCGAATACGATCCTGGCGCGGATCATCGAATCCAGGGTACGGAAACCGGCATAATCAAGATAGATCCTGCTTTCCGGGATACCGGCGGCCATAAGGTCTTTTTTGATGGTATTGGGCTCATTGTAATAGACGCTTCCATTGTCCCCGCTTACCAGCACATAGGAAATCTTACCTGCTTTAAAGAGCTGGGTGGTGGCGTCGATGCGGTTTTGGTAATATGGGTTGATCCCGCCACCGACCTGATGCCTGGCCGTACCCAGGACCAGGCCCACTTTATTGTGGGGGATGTCTTCTACATTTCGGTAAATGCGGTCTTCTGTGGAGAATTCTATAATGAAATAACAACCTGTGAATATCAGGAAGGAAAGAAACAAAACAGCCAGTAACATTTTCCGGGTCTTCTTGTGCATTCCACTGCAGGCGTCTGAACTAAAGGTACGTAATCCGGGTTAATTCCCACAGGAGGAAAAAAAAGACCCCGGAAATTCCGGGGCCCTCTTCATTATAGTATTTTCCGTTCAGCTACCAGGAATAATTGACTCCAAACATCACCATGGAAGTGGTCATGTCATAGGAGACCTGGCTGTTGGGAATAGCCCCTAATGGGTTGTCCGGGGAAGCGAAGAGCGGATTCAGCACCGGGCCAGATGTGGCACTGCCAGAATCCCCGTAGTGGAATACACCATCGATGGTCCATTTATCGCTGATCTCATACCCGAGACCCACCTGAAATGCATTTTTTATGATGGCGGTGGCAGGTACACTGAAGAACGCCAGTTGTTCCTGAATGGGATTGGAACTATAGGTGTACCCTAACCGGATTGGGAGGCGGTCAACACCCTTGTACTGCACTCCGGCAGAGATGATATTGATGTTTTCCCAGCCAAAGCCTGCTACGGAGGCCGTTGGGGTCCATCCGGAGGCTTCAAAACCGTCGGTGTTTTCATAGTTCACCAGGCGGTAGTCCAGGGCCAGGTCAAAATTGCCTGCGGAATACCCTACCCCAAAGGAGAGGATGGAGGGGTAGTCCAGGTTAAAGGAATTTTTGTCTGTGCTTCCGTCCAGGTATACGTTATCAAATTCAAAGTCCCCGAAGGTCTGGGTGGTCTTGTAGGAAGCCCCGGCTTTGAATCCGGTGCCTGAATCAAAGAATACTCCTACCTGTGCGCCAAATCCGAAAGCCGTGGAAGACCCGTCTGTGCTGGGGTATCCGGCCTGTGTTGGATTTGCAGTGGGGTTTGGGGTCAGGTCCAGGGATCCGATGTTAAAGGTCGGTTGTACCCCGATGGAAAATTTTTCGGAGAGCTCATAGGCATAGGCTACGCCGATCTGGAAGAGGCTGTAGTTGGATTCAACCCTTCCAAATCCACCCAGTTCCTGGGGAAAATTGATCGGGTTGGAATTGCTTTCCGGGAAGGTCACCCCGAATCCACTGATCCCAAAGGCGGAAAACCCGAAGTGGTGGCGGCTGTCGGAACCCAATTTATAGGCAATGGCCGGCAGGGGGGAAAGCCCCCGGTCGTCTTCAGTGGTGCCACTGATTAAGTTGCCAGTGGGTTGTCCGCTGGAGTCAAATTCCGGGACAGTAGACCGCAGTTCCGGTGAAGAAAAGAACAAGCCAATGTCAAACCGGAAGGTGTCTTCGTTAAATGTGGTAATCGCTGCAGGGTTCCACTGAAGGGCCCCGGAGATATCCAGGGGTTGCCCGGTGGCGGCACCACCCATGGACATATTAACGGATCCAACTCCCTGCATGATATGGCCCGCCTGCCCGAAGGCCCACGGGACACAGCAAAACAACAGTAAATAGGTAACCAGATTTTTCATGTCGAATAGAATTTTAAAGGGTTAGAATAATTACATGAAGGTCTTAATAACCTGTTGTGATTGAGAAGGATTGTTTATGCGAAGGTAGGTCAGGAAATGAAGTTGATGTATGATAATTATCATTGATTCGTAGTTTGAAATCCCCCTCAAATCCCTTGAGAAATCAATATGTTTTTGGTTTTGATGGTCAAAAACGCGCTAAGTTGGTAGTAGTGGGAGTTCGATTTTTGTTATTTTTAAAACCGGCCTGCTCAGGGGCCTGTCGAAATCAGGAATATCGGAATTGAGTAAAGCAGAACAAATGAAGAGAGTATGGATGTTTGGGAAAATTCTCGGAGGCGTTCTCGTTTTTTTACTGCTGGCCATGTTGCTGTTCCCATCCATTTTTCACGATAAGATTTCAGATAAGATCCGGCAGATTACGGGAGAGTATCTAAGTAGTGAGCTGCAATTCGAGAATACTGAAGTCTCGTTTTTTCGTCATTTTCCATCCCTGACCCTCACCATGGAGGGAGTAGAGATCAATGGTTCCGGGCCCTTTTCCAGGGAACGGTTCCTCAGGGCTGAGGAACTGGGCTTCGCGATCAACATATGGAAGCTCCTGGTTTCCGATCAGGTGGATATTGACGGGATCTACCTGGAGAACAGTGAGGTGGATTTTAAAGTGGACCGTTTTGGCAGGGTTAATTATGAGATCTACAAGGCCCCGGAAAAAGACAGTACGGATTTGGACTCTGAAAGTGGCACTGATTTAAATGTGGACCGGTTGCGGATTCAGAACGCGAACTTATCCTATACAGACCGGATGCGTGGCATCGATATCCGGACGAGGGGTTTTGAATACAACGGCCGGGGGACCTATAAAGATGAAAACCTCAATTTGGGATCCCACCTTCAGATTGACAGTGTGGACGTTACCTTCGAAAACATTGAATACCTCAAAGGCAAACAACTCAGGGCCAACCTTTATACGGTCTATAATTCCAATGCGCTTTCCATCTTCTTTGAAAAGAACGACCTGGCCATAAACGATCTGCAGGTTGCCTTCGAGGGAAAGGTGGATTTTGACCCCGACGGCTACAGTTATGACGTTATGGCCACTACCGAAAACAGCCGGTTGGGGGACCTCATTTCGGCCCTTCCACCGGCCTACGTGACCTGGCAGGAGTCCGTATCCCTGGGAGGAAGGGTGGATGCCCGGGTACGATTCAGCGGTCTTAACAACACCCGTACCGGGAACGTGCAGGAACCTGGGATAGAACTTGAAGCCCACCTTAGGGAGGGCAGGGTAAAGCACAGGGATGTTCAGGTACCCGTGGAACAGATCTTCCTGGATATTGAGGGATCCATGGACGGCAATGGTTTTGAAGTGGCCCTGGACACGACCTCTTTTGAGATCGCAGAAGAATTTTCCCGTGCCAACTTTTTTGCGAGAGGAAGAAAGGATTCTTTCAATATCAAGACCAGAATCCATTCCCAACTGGACCTTCACAAACTGCAGCAAAGCCTCCAGTTGCCAGGCCTCACCTTTGGCGGGAAATTCAACGCAGATGTTTCCTCCGAAGGCACCTACCAACCGGCTGCCTCGCGCTTCCCAATCACGGATGCCAGCGTTGTGATTGAGGATGGTTTTTTAAAGACGTCTTTTCCGGAACCTGTTGAAGACATACACCTTGATGCCACCTTGCAGAATACCGAAGGCACCCTCAGCAGCACTTCTCTTATTTTCGGGGCCCTGACCTTTAGTTTTGTGGACAATCCATTCAATCTAAAGGCGTCCCTGAAAGACTTTGAAAACCTGGATTGTGACATTGAGGCCAAAGGGTCTATAGACCTTGGCAGTCTAAATCAACTTATCGCAATACCCGGGTTGGACACGGACGGTTTCGTGCGCCTGGATGCCGGTATCAAGGGGAAAATGGTCACTCCGCCTGACGGAGGTCCCAAGGAGATGAAGATGGAGCGTAATTCCGGCACGCTTTTTTTGGAAAACATCACGGTGAACTCAGAATACCTGCCAAAGCCCCTGTTGATTGAATCCGGGGACTTTACCTTCAATCTGGCCCGGCTCGATTTCAAGGATTTTATGATTCGGTATGCGAACAACTATTCGGAGCTAAATGGATATTTCACGAATTTCCTCGCGTATTTGCTCATGCCGGATGGCATCCTACAAGGTGAATTTTCTTATAAATCCGAATTGGTAGACCTGGGCGAACTAATCCCAAG
>CBDUBB010000079.1:0-8677 GCA_965365265.1 uncultured Flavobacteriaceae bacterium | reverse complement strand
GGGCTTATATTATTCCCAAGCCCTTTGACCCCAGGCTTATTACGGAGGTGCCTCCTGCCGTGGCCAGGGCAGCCATGGAAAGCGGCGTGGCCCGTGCCCCGATTGCAGACTGGGACCGGTATGAAATGGAATTGCTGCAGCGTTCCGGGGATGAGAAGAAGGTGGTTCGAATGCTCATGAGCCGGGCTAAAGCAAATCCAAAGAAGATCATTTTTGCGGAAGCAGATCATCTTGATGTGCTCAAGACAGCACAAATTGCCTACGAAGAGGGCATTGCAAAACCTATCCTGTTGGGGAACCGGGTCATTATTGAAGGGCTCATGAAGGAGCTGGAATTCGACGCGGATATCCCCATTATTGATCATTATGGACCGGATTCTCTCAAAAAGAGGGAGCACTACGCCAAACGTTACTGGGAGGGAAGAAGCCGTAAAGGATGCACGCTCTACGGGGCCAAACTCAAAATGAGAGAACGAAATTACTTCGGAGCCATGATGGTTCGGGGTGGGGAAGCCGATGGGATGATCTCCGGATATTCGAGGTCATACTCATCCGTCGTACGGCCTATTTTCGAAGTGATTGGCCGTGCTTCAGATGTTGCCAAGGCGGCTACCGTGCATATCATGATCACGCCAAAGGGTCCCTTTTTCCTGGCGGACACTTCCATTATAATCAACCCGACGGCGGAAGAACTTGCTGCCATTGCCCGGATGACTGCCAACGTGGCCAGAGCCTTTGGATTCAATCCGGTTATGGCGCTGCTCTCCTATACCAATTTCGGATCCTCCAACCACCCGCATGCCCGGAAGGTAAGGGAAGCCATCCGGATCTTGCACGAAGAAGACCCCGATCTGGTGGTCGATGGGGAATTACAGGCCGATTTTGCGCTCAACAGGGAGATGAGCCAGGATAAGTTCCCATTTTCCAAATTGGTTGGAAACAAGGTCAATACGCTGATATTTCCCAACCTGGAATCTGCGAATATCACCTATAAGCTCCTCAAGGAATTGTATGGATCGGACACTATTGGCCCGATTATGCTGGGACTGAGGAAGGCGGTTCACGTCATTCCAATGGGGGCAAGCGTTGAAGAGATGGTAAATATGACGGCTGTGGCCGTCATCGATGCGCAGGAACGCGAGAAGCGCAAAAAAGCAAAAATGAACTAAAAAGACTGAGCACGGAAGGCATACCTGTGCAGGTCTGAATCCACCAATAGCTATGATTCACCATCTGAATGGCAAACTGATCGAGAAACACCCTACCCACGTGGTCATTGAATGTGGTGGTGTGGGGTATTTTGTAAACATTACTCTGAACACCTTTGCGGCCATCCCGGATGAGGAACACCTCAGGATATACACCCACCTGCAAATTCGGGAGGATGCCCACACCCTTTTTGGCTTTTATTCGCTGGCGGAACGGGAGATTTTCCGGTTGCTGATCTCGGTGTCCGGGGTGGGGTCCAGTACTGCGCGCACCATGCTTTCTTCCATGACCCCGGCCCAGGTAAGGGATGCGATTGCCTCTGAAGACGTACCCACCATAAAGGCCGTGAAGGGTATTGGTGCAAAAACTGCCCAGCGGGTAATTCTGGACCTTAGGGACAAGGTGTTGAAAATATACGATCTGGACGAAGTTTCCCCTGAATCAAACAATACAAATAAGGAAGAAGCGTTATCTGCATTAGAGGTTCTTGGTTTCGCCCGCAAGTCGGCTGAAAAGGTCGTCGATGCGGCATTGCGCCAGGATCCTTTGCTAAGCGTAGAGGGTATTATAAAAAGTGCGCTTAAAAATTTGTAAAACGTTTGAAAACAGGGGCATCTAAATTTTTCAGATCCTTTTGCAAACCGTTTTTCTTCCTTGTTTTCCTGCTCCTGGCGTCTACATGGACGTCCCGGGCCCAGGAAACAGAGCCTGCTGAGGCCGATTCCGTTAAAACCGGGTTCGCCCTGGGAAGGCTTCGTATGGAGAATCCGGAGAGCATCGTCTCCAAGTATACCTACGATCCAAAACTGGACCGGTATATTTACTCGGAAACCGTTGGGGATTACGATATCTCCTATCCCATTATCCTCACTCCCGAACAATACCTGGAACTCGTCCGGAAGGAGGAGATGAAAAGCTACTTCAAGGAAAAGATCGATGCCTTCACCGGTAAAAAGGAGGGTAGCGAAGAGGCCCGCAAGAACCTCCTTCCCAATTTCTATGTAAACAGTAGTTTTTTCGAGACCATCTTTGGTGGGAATACGATTGAAGTAGTCCCCCAGGGTTCCGTGGCCATGGACCTCGGGGTTATCTGGCAGAAGAACGACAACCCGGCTCTCTCTCCCCGAAACCGCACCAACCTCGCCTTCGACTTTGACCAGCGGATCAGCCTGAGTATGTTGGGGAAAATTGGGGAACGCCTTCAGGTTTCCGCCCAGTACGATACAGAAGCGACCTTTGACTTCCAGAACCTTATCAAGCTGGATTACACCCCTACTGAGGATGACATCATCCGGAAAATCGAGGTCGGTAATGTAAGTATGCCCCTGAACAGTTCCCTCGTTAGCGGGGCGCAAAGCCTCTTCGGGGTTAAAACCGAGTTACAGTTCGGGAAGACTTCGGTAACGGCTGTATTTTCTGAACAACGGTCCCAGAATAACACCGTGGTAGCCCAGGGGGGAGGTACCCTGAATGAATTTGAACTTACGGCCCTTGATTACGACGAGGACCGCCACTTTTTCCTGGCGCAGTACTTCAGGGAACGCTATGATGAGGCGCTTGAGGATTATCCCTTCATCCGGAGCCAGGTACAGCTTACGCGCCTTGAGGTTTGGGTGACCAACCGGAGCCAGCAGACCCAGAATGTTCGGAATATAGTGGCCATTCAGGATTTGGGGGAAATTCAGCAGACGGATACGCGGATCGGGAGGCTGGGCGGGGACCCCCCCGGCTTTTTCAACCCATCCGGGCCCAACCCGGAGCTCCCCCGGAATGCGGCCAACGATTACGACCCGGCCCTGATAGGCAACGGGGGTGTCCTTACTGAGGCTATACGGGATATCGCCACGGTGGACGACGGGTTTCAGATCCCCGGAGGGTATGTTGCGAATCAGGGGCTGGATTACGCCATCCTGGAAAATGCCCGCAAGCTGGAGTTGGGACGGGATTACTCCTTTGATACCCAGCTGGGTTATATCTCCCTGAACCAACGCCTCAGCAATGATGAGGTACTCGCAGTTGCGTTCCAGTACACGTTTAATGGAGAAGTATTCCAGGTAGGGGAATTCGCCAACGGGGGAATTGATGCCACCACGGTGGCCCCGGGGGTGGATCTCCAGATCAATAACAACACCCTTGTTCTGAAGTTGCTCAAAAGCAATATCACCAACGTCTCAGACCCGATCTGGGACCTGATGATGAAAAACATTTACGCCACAGGGGCATTTCAGCTGGACCAGGAGGATTTCAAGATGAACATCCTTTATAACGATCCTACCCCCAGGAATTACATCACCCCGGTGGATCCAAACAACGGTTGGCCAACCACCCCTAAACCGCTCGAGGAGCGCATCCTGCTGGATGTCTTCAACTTTGACCGCCTCAATGTTTACAATGATGTACAGCCCGGGGGGGACGGTTTTTTTGACTACGTTCCGGGAATTACCATCAATGCGCAGAATGGACTGATCATCTTTACGAAGGTGCAGCCTTTCGGGGAATACCTCTTCGATGTCCTGGGAGGGGGAGTATATGATGTCCCGAATGACCAGGGATACAACCCGAACCAGCAAAAGTATGTTTTCCGGAACCTCTATACCCAGACCAAGGCGGCTTCCCTCGAGGATGCCGAGAAAAACCGGTTCCGGCTCAAAGGGCGCTACAAATCCCAGAGCGGGGGAGGAATCCCGATCGGGGCCTTTAACGTCCCACAGGGTTCCGTTCGGGTAACGGCCGGGGGCCGGCAACTTCAGGAAGGCATCGACTACACGGTAAACTATCAGGCGGGGACCGTTCAGATCCTGGATCCAAGCCTGCAGGCATCCAATGTGCCTATCAATATTTCCGTGGAGAACAATGCCGTTTTCGGTCAGCAGACCCGAAGGTTTTCCGGGATCAATCTGGAACACCAGTTCAATGAAAAATTTGTGCTTGGGGGTACGCTCCTCAACCTGAATGAACGACCCCTTACCCAAAAGTCCAATTTTGGGGTGGAGCCTGTAAACAATACCGTATTCAATCTCTATGGAAATTTCTCAACAGAGGTCCCCTTCCTGACGCGCCTGGCCAATATGCTTCCCAATGTGGATACGGATGTACCCTCCAATGTATCCGTTAGGGGAGAGGTAGCCTTCCTGGAACCCAATTCCCCTAAGAATGCCGATTTTGATGGGGAAACTACCACCTACCTTGATGATTTTGAAGGAGCCCAGGCCCTTATCGATATCAGATCGGCCCTGGGATGGACCCTGGCCAGTACCCCGGTTGAATTCCTCAATGAAGGAGAAGAGGAGCTGGAAACGGGATACGAGCGGGCCAAGCTCGCCTGGTATACCATAGACCCGATTTTCTTTACGAACCAGCGGCCTTCGGGAATCACGGATAACGATATTTCGAGCAATGCAACCCGCCGTATTTTTGTCGATGAGGTATTTCCGCAGACGGATATAGCCCAGGGGCAAACCACGGTTCAGAACACCCTGGATATCGCTTACTACCCCGTACAGAAGGGGCCTTACAATGCAAACCCCAACTTTGAAGGGGAGTCTCCCCAGGAGAAATGGGGCGGGCTCATGCGGTCCCTGAGCAGTACGAATTTTGAACAGTCCAATGTTGAATTCATTCAGTTCTGGGTCCTGGACCCATATGTGGACGGGGATGCCACCGGCCCGGGTGAACTGGTAATTAACCTCGGGAACATCAGCGAGGATATTCTGGCCGATGGCCGGAAGCAATACGAAAACGGACTGCCCGGGTTGAATTCCAATGAACTGGTTACCCCGACGGTTTGGGGGCAGGTGCCGTCCACACAGGCCCTGGTTTATGCATTTGACGCCAGTGAGACCAACAGGAACCTTCAGGATATCGGCTTTGATGGCCTCGATGATGCCGCTGAGTCAGGGGTAGGGTATAACGGCCCGGTTGAAGACCCGGCCCTTGATAATTATGTCTATTATCTGAACCGGGAGGGCGGTATCCTGGAGCGCTATTTGGATTTCAACAACACGGATGGGAACTCACCGGTTACGGTTACCGATACGGACCGGGGGAATACGACCCTGCCTGATGTTGAGGACGTGGACAGGGACCTTACCATGAACACCGTAAACAGCTACTACGAATACCGGATCCCGATCCGGCCGGGAATTTCGGTTGAGGACCGGTACGTAACAGATATAAGGGAGGGCGTTTCTGCCACGCTGCCCAATAATACCCAGGTGAATTACCGGTGGATCCAGTACAAGATCCCCCTTAGTGATTTTACCAATGCCATTGGTGGGATCGCCGACTTCAGGTCGATCAGTTTTATGCGGATGTACCTGACAGGCTTCCAGGATCCGGTGGTGTTGCGTTTTGCCACCCTGGACCTGGTACGCGGAGACTGGAGGATCTTTACCCGCTCCCTCCAGTCCGATAACGACACCCCTGAGGATGACAGTACCATCTTCGATGTCAATGCGGTTAACATTGAAGAAAACAGCGCCCGTATTCCCATCCCCTACGTCCTGCCTCCCGGGGTTTTTCGTGAGCAGCTGAACAACAACAACACCATCGTAAGACAGAACGAACAATCCCTGTCACTCGTAGTGGAAAACCTCGAACCTGAGGATTCCAGAGGGGTTTTTAAGAATGTGAACATCGACCTGCGGCAGTACGAGCGCATTAAGATGTTCCTGCATGCCGAGAAGATCACCCAGTCGGATCCGTACACGGACGGACAGTCAGCCGTGGCGTTTTTAAGAATTGGGACGGACTTTACCGAGAACTTCTATCAGTTGGAAGTGCCCCTGTCCTTTACCGATTTCTCCGCTACCACCGCTGAAGAGATCTGGCCGGCCATAAATGAGCTGGACGTGGCCCTGTCGGACATGCAAAAGGTAAAAAGCCAGGGTATTGCCGACCAGTCCCTTGGGGAGATCGTCTTTTATGAGGTTTTGGACGGAGAGGCCGTGGTAGTGGATGAATTTGCGCCCAGGGAACCCGGGCGGGTCCGCATAGGGATCCGTGGAAACCCATCCCTGGGCAGTATCCGTAGTGCCATGATCGGGGTTAAGAATATTGATAATATCCCGCTGAGAACCGAGGTTTGGTTTAACGAGCTCCGGCTGGCAGGTCTGGACAACGACGGTGGCTGGGCTGCCATAGCTGCCGTGGATGCGAATATGGCCGATTTTGCCAATGTTTCGGCAACGGGAAGTACCTCCACCTCTGGTTTTGGGGCTATTGATCAAAGGCCCAATGAACGATCCAGGGAAGATGCAGTTGCCTACGGGGTGGTTACCAATGTGGAACTCGGAAAATTATTGCCATCCAAATGGAACGTGCAAATCCCTTTCAATTACGGGATCTCAGAAGAGTTGATCACCCCTGAGTTCGACCCGGTATACGACGACCTGAAATTGCAGGACCGCATCGACGCCGCGGATACCCCCGAGGAGGCGGAGTCCATCCGGGAGCAGGCAGAAGATTATACCAAACGCACCAGTGTCAATTTTATTGGGGTCCGGAAGAACAGGTCGGAAGAGGCAACCCCCCATGTCTATGACATTGAAAACTTTACGTTTAACTACTCCTATAACGAAACGAATCACAGGGATTTTGAAGTTGCCAGCCTGCGGGATCAGAATGTGCGGGCAGGGGTGGTCTACAACCATACCTTCAAGCCTTCCAACGTGGCGCCCCTTGCCAAGAATGATTCGATACTAAGCGGTAGTTACTGGCAATGGCTCAAGGATTTTAACTTCAATTTTCTGCCTACCAGTATTGCGGTCCAGTCCGACGTCAACCGGCAGTTCAACCAGCAGCGTTTCCGGGACGTACTGGAACCGGGAGTGGAACGGCTTGAACTTCCCCTGCTGCAACAGCGAAACTACCTTTTCAACTGGCAGTACACCCTGAACTACTCCCTCAGCAAGTCCCTGAGGATCAACCTGACCGCTGCCAACAACAACATTGTCCGGAACTACTATGAGGAGGAAGGGAATCCGTTTTCGAACATCATCCAGGACCTCTCTGTTTGGGACGGATTTTTTGACATCGGGGAGCCGAACCGGCACGCCCAGCAAATGCAGCTCAATTATGAGATCCCCCTGAACAAGATCCCCATCCTGGACTTTATCAATGCCCAGTATACCTACACGAGTAATTTTGAGTGGCAACGCGGGGGTGATGCGATCAACCTGGCAGTGGCCAAGGAACAGAACCCCGGGGTGCCCGATGACCAGCTCGACCTGCCCTCCATCAATACGGTACAGAACGCCAATACGCATACCCTCACCACGGCGCTCACCATGCAGCGACTTTACGATCGCCTTGGCCTGAAAAAATCAGGGGGGAAGCCAACAAATCAAATAGCTCCCCCGCGTACCGATAAGGGAGGTGATGCCAAAGAAGGGGAAAAGGCCCCCAAGAAGACCTCCAAACTAGCAAATACCGCCATAGATATCCTGACCATGGTCAAGCGGATCAATGTCAATTACAGTGAGAACAACGGAACGGTACTTCCCGGGTACACCCGGTCCATTGGCTTTATTGGCACCACGAAACCAACCCTCGGTTTTGTATTCGGAAGCCAGTCGGATATTCGTTTTGAAGCCGCCCGAAAGGGATGGTTAACAGATTTTCAGGAATTTAACCAGCAGTTTATCCGAAGGACGAACAAGCAACTGAACATTACAGCTACAGCCCTCCCGGTACCTGAGCTGACCATTGACCTGATCGCAGACAGGCAGTTCAGCAGCAGTGTGAGGGAAAACTTCCGGATTGAAGACGGGGAGTACATTCCCCTAACGCCAAACACCTTCGGCACCTTTAGTATTTCGACCATAATGATCGGGACGTCCTTCTCGAAAAGCGATGAATTTGATTCGTCCACCTTTGAGACCTTCAAGTCCAATCGACTGACCATAGCCAACCGATTGCAGCAGGAAGGGGGCTTCCCCGATACCGGTGTGGACGAGGACGGGTTCCCAACTCTCTTCGGCAAGACCAGCCAGGATGTGCTGCTGCCGGCTTTCTTTTCAGCGCGGATAGGTGAAACGGGTGTATTGGAATCGGTTGGCATGGCCTTCTTGTGTTTTTGCCTGATGGCTAGTTGCGTATATATCCTGAATGATCTAAGAGATGTAGAAGCTGATCGCTTACATCCGGAAAAACGGAAACGGGCGATTGCCAGTGGCGCTGTTTCACCGGGAAGGGCCATTATCGTCGCTATCGTTCTGGGGGGAATAGCCTTAGGTACAGCCAGTCTTTTATCCCTCTATCTGTTAAGCGTATTGTTAGTTTATCTATTGATTAACTTTGCTTACACCTATGTATTGAGGGCGGTAGCCATCGTTGACATTACTATTATTGCCTTAGGCTTTTTACTGCGTATTTTTGCCGGTGGGGTAGTAGCAGATATTCCGATCTCTCATTGGCTCATTGTTCAAACCTTTTTGTTGGCACTGCTGTTGGCTTTAGGCAAGCGCAG